>SYDD01000369.1 GCA_005786775.1 Opitutaceae bacterium | reverse complement strand
TGGCCCAGCTCATCGCCGCCGGCCGCAGCCGCGGCTGAGCAGGGGAAGGAAACGGACTCTCGGGCCAGGCCTTCCAGGACGTTGACAGCGCGGGGCGCTCTTGGACATATTGTCCTCACCGTGAGGTTGATCAAGCGAACCACGCTCGAGGTCTATGCCGCGCGCCACCCCAAGGCGGCGAGTGCGCTTCGTGGTTGGGCCAGGCTCACTCTGGCGGGCGATTGGACCAGTTTGGTCGAAACCCGTCGCACCTTTCCCCACGCGGATCAGGTGCGGGTTCGGAGTGGGCGGTCCGTGACCATCTTCAATCTTTGCGGCAACGATTTCCGTCTGATCACCGCCATCCACTACGATCGCCGAAAGGTCTTTGTCCTGAATTTCCTGCCGCACTCCGAGTACAGCCGCAATCAATGGAAGGATCGTCTATGAAGCGCATCGCGTCGAGTTCCACGTCGGATTCCAAGCTGCCGAAGACCTATGCCGGCCTGATGGCGCAGCATTTACTGCGCCCCATCCGGGATCAGATCGAGGCGGAGAACGCCGCCGAAATGATCGATCGGCTGGCCGGTCATGTCCTGAACGAGGAGCAATCCGATTACCTCGATCTCCTCAGTGATCTCTACGCGAAGTGGGAGGATGCGCAGCTCCCCGTGCGGCGGGCCTCCGGCCCGGAGTTGCTCCGACTAGTGCTGGCCGAGCACGGGGTGGGGGCCGCTTCGCTGGCGCAACTGCTCGGGATCGACGTTTCCCTGGTGTATCGGGTGCTGCGGGGGGAGCGGCAGCTGACCGCCGCCCAGATTCGCCGGATTGCCGCCCAGTACGCACTCGACCCTGGGGCCCTCCTCTCGTGACTGGTCGTCCAAGGCGGCCCTGATAGTCCCCGGTATTGACTCCCAAACGCCCAACTTCTCCTCCTGCGATGCGGGCTGCCCTCCTCCTGCTCCTTCCCCTCCTCCTGCCCTTGGCTTTGCCGGCGGCCGTCCCCGCGCGGCCGGACCTGGTGGTGTTCCTCACGGACGACCAAAGCCAGGGGGATGTCTCGCCGTATGGGGGCGGGGGCATACGCACGCCCCACCTGCAGGCCCTCGCGGACGGCGGGCTCACGTTCACCCGTGCGTATGTCGCCTCGCCTAGCTGTGCTCCCAGCCGCGCCGCCCTCTTGACCGGACGGATGCCGGCGCGCAACGGCGCCGAGGCCAACCACAGCCGTCCGGAGCCTGGCCTGCGCAAGTGGCCGGCCTATTTCCAGGAGCTCGGGTACGAGGTCGTCGCCTTCGGCAAAGTCTCCCATTACCGGCAGGCGGGAGAGTACGGTTTCGACGCGCACGGCCACGATGTCCTGCACGACCACGCGGGCATCGAGGCCGCGATCGACTTCCTGCGCCGGCGGCCCCGCTCCGGCGCCAAGCCCCTTTGCCTGATGGTCGGCAGCCACTGGCCCCACGTGCCGTGGCCGGAGGAGGCCCCCGAGTACGATCCCGCCCGGCTGCCCCTGCCGCCCGGCAGCATCGACACCCCGCGCACCCGCGCGTGGCGCGCGCGTTACGCGGCGGCGGTCACCCGCGGCGACGACCAACTGGGCCAGATCCTCACGGCGGTGCGCGCCCACCTCGCGCCGGACGCCCTGGTGCTCTTCACGGCCGACCACGGGGCCCAGTGGCCCTTCGGCAAGTGGAACCTCTACGAGGCGGGCGTCTGCGTGCCGCTCATCATCGCCTGGCCGGGTCGCATCCGTCCGGGCAGGCGCACCGACGCGATGGTCAGCTGGGTGGACCTGCTGCCCACCCTACTCGAAGCCGCGGGTGGGCGGCCGCCGGCGGATTTGGACGGACGTTCCTTTCTGCCGGTCCTGACCGGGGCCGCGGCGAGTCACCGGGAGCGGATCTTCACTACCCACAGCAACGACGGGCGGATGAACGTGTACCCGGCCCGGGCCGTGCGCGACGAGCGCTGGAAATACATCCGCAACCTGCGGCCGGAGCTGGCGTTCACCACCCACATCGACCTCGTCGGCGGGCGCCTCGGCCAGCGTGATTTCTTCGCGACCTGGGAGGAAGCGGCGGGGCGCGACCCCGCGGCCGCGGCGGCGCTCGATCGCTATCACCGTCGTCCGGCGGAGGAACTCTACGACCTGACGGCGGACCCGGCCGAGCATGTGAATCTGGCGGCGGACGCGCGGCACGGCGTGCGCCTCGCGGCCCTGCGAGGAGAGCTGGACGCTTGGATGAAGGAACAGGGGGACCGCCAAGCGATCACCGTGGAGGGGCGGCCGCTGGCGGACCGGAAAACCTACGGTCCCGGCGGCGCGGCGGCCGAGGAGGCCGCGCAGGCCGCGAAGAAGAAAAAGGGCAAGTAGCCCGGGCGCGGATCAGTCCGGGATCGCGTCGCCCCGGCGCACAGTCTTCCCCTCCCAGACCGCCTCGTCGGTGCGGGCGTCATAGGTGAGGACCCGGTTGGCGCTGCCGGGGGCGGGCGGGAGGTCGATCCTCGGCAGCCAGCGCCGGTGTTCGGCGACGACGGCGGCGTGTTCCGGGCGGCCGATCAGGTTGGTCCATTCGCGCGGATCGGCGTCGTGATCGTAGAGCTCCTCCGAGCCGTCGGCATAGCGGATGTAGCGCCAGCGTTCGC
>SYDD01000368.1 GCA_005786775.1 Opitutaceae bacterium | reverse complement strand
GTCCGCCGAGCGGCTGGCGTAGAGCGGCCCCACGCCGAGGCCGTCGGTCGTACGCAACAGCACCAGCAGCGTGCCGTCCGCGAGCAGTACGCTGCCGGGCTCGGTGAACCCCTGTGTCCGCGCGCCCGCCAGCGGGTCCGCCTCAACGTCGGGCTCGTAGGCGATGCGGCCCTGTAAGTGCCAGGAACGCCCGAAATCGGTCGAGCGGTGGCACGCCACGTCGCCGTCCCGCGAACGCGGGTAGACGACAGCGAGGAGCGAGCCGTCGGGCGCGAGGTTGAGGTCGCCCCACCAGACGACGGGGAGAACCTCTTGGATCGAGTAGCGCTGGAAACCCGGGTCGTGCAACCGCGCGCGCTCGGTCACCCACTCGCTCTCTCCCGCGGCCAGACGCGCCATCGGCACCCCACGCAGCGCATCCGGCAGGTCATCGTGCCGGTAGAAGGTATACGGCAGCTTGCCGTACGTCCCGATGATCGTGCCCACCGCCTCGGGCAAGCGCAGCTCGGCGACGGGCATCGCTGGCGGGGTGACGTCCGGCCGGCCGGCAAGGAGGCGGTCGCCGTTAGGTAACAGCAGGCCCGCCGGACGCTCCGTGCTATGCGCGGCGGTCCAGGTACGGGCCCCGTCGGCCGAGATTCCACGATCGGGCTGGGCGGGCTTCCGACCGTAGGCGCGGGCGCTGTCCTCGTTGACGTGGAACGAGAGCGCGATGCGGCCGTCCCGCAGGCGGTCGAGGGTCGGGAACTGGTAGCGGCCCCAGCGCCGCTCGCCGGGCGGCCCCTCCGCGACCACCACGGGCTCGGACAGCGTGACGCGCGGGGACGCCTCCCCAGCGCCGGCCGCGCCCTCAAAGGCGAACAGGCAGAGGAGCAGGGCGATCCGCCGGGAGGCGGGGCGATCGGAGGGAGTGGATTTCACGGGCGGGAAGCGGGCGCGATGCCGGCCCGGGCAAGGAACTCCCGCACGAGGGTCAGCCGCGTCTCGTCGTAGAACTCCCGGCCGCCGTGCTTGGACCCGTGCAGCGGCACGAAGCGCACGGGCAGGCCCGCCGCCTCGTAGGCCCCCCAAAACTCCAACGACTGCGCGACCGGCATCTGCGGGTCCTGGTCGCCGTGGAACAACAGCAGCGGCGGATCCCCCGGCCCAACGTGCGCGACTGGGCTCGCCAGCCGCGCCAGCGCGGGCTGGTCCGCGGGCTGGCCCCGGAGGAGCAGCTGCAGCGCGGGGATGCGGACGTTCAGGCCGAACGGGGTCGACTGGGCGAGGATGGTCTCGAGGTTCGACGCCCCGTAGAAACTGACGATTGCCTGGACCGCGCTCGACTGGTCGCGGTGTGCCCCCACCTCGCCCTCGAGCTCGGGATGCCCGTTGGTCACGCCGACGAGGGCCGCGAGGTGGGCGCCGGCCGAGGCGCCGGCGATGGCGATGCGCTCCGGGGCGAAGCCGTATTCCGCGTGCCGGGCGCGGAGGAAGCGCACGGCGGCCTTAAGGTCGTGGATGTTCGCCGGGAACGGCGCGACGGGGGTGAGCCGGTAGTCGACGCTGGCCACGGCCCAGCCCCGGGCCACGAGGGGCGCGAGGGGAGGCTTGCGGCGCGAGCCGCCCTTCCACGCGCCGCCGTGCACCCAGACGACGAGCGGCGCGGGCGCGGCGGCCGGGGCCGGCAGGTGCAGGTCGAGCCGCAGCACCTGTTCCCCGACGCGGGCGAACTCGAGGTCTGGCCGCGTCGCCGCGGGGGCGCCCGGGAGCGCACCGGCGAGCGCCAGCGGTAACAGCCAAGCGGGGCGGAGGAGGCGGGGCATAAGGGACCAGGGCGTGGACTTCACGGGGCGTCACGGAGTTCGGCGCGTTCGCCGGCGTGCCGCCCCCACAGCGCGTCGAGCCGCGCGGCGATCACCGCTTCCGTGCCGACGACCAGCCAATAGCGGTAACGGTAGACGGCGCGCGGACCGAGGGGAACCCGGCCGATGGGCGCGACGTGCACGCAGGGTCCCGCGGCCGGGTCAGCGCTGTCACCACCGCCGTGCGGACCAAAGTTCCAGGGCTCGGTGGCCGCGGGACTGAAGACGGCGATCCCCTGCCCGTCCGGCGCGAAGCACGCCATTGCCCGGCGCGGCGGGCTCGCCTTGCCCCAGGGCGGACCCGGGGGTTGCGATTCCCGCCGCCACCGGCCCTCCCCGAGGTAACTGCGCGTTTCGGCGTGGCGCCGCGTGAAGTACAGCGCCGGCAGCTCCTGGTCCCGCGGCACGGCCGGTCCCCAGCGATCGCCGGGCTCGCGGCGCGACTCGAACTCGCACCGCACCACGATCACCTCCGGCCACTCCGCCTCGAAACCCGTCCACTGGCGCATCCGCGCCGCGGCCTCCTCGCCGGGCATATCCCAGAGCCGCGGCACGGTCTCGGCGTAGAGCGTGCCGTCCGGCAGCCGCCGGCTCTCCGTCACGCGGGCCCAGGAACCCACGCCGCCCCCCTGGATGGGGTTCCACGTCCACGGGCTCCACCGCGGCGACTGGCCCTCGGCCCGGCGGTCCAGCAGCGCCCCCGCGTAATAGGACTGCTGGATCAGCCGGCCCGGGTCGGCGTGATTGACGGCGTTCCGCGGCCGGCCGGTCCAGGACAACCACGTGATCGCGCCGCCCTTGACCGGGTCGAGGCCGATCCGCGCGGTGCCGTTGTCGAGCAGCAGGGGCGCCGTTGGCTCGGCCACGGCGGCGGTGAGCGGCAAGAGCAAGACGAGGGCCGCCAGGGGTGAAACGAGGCGCATGGGGTTCGAACTCCGCCCGACAGCCTGACGCCGGACCGCGGGGGCGGGCGAGTCGTTTCTCGGGACCCAACCGCATCAGGCCGGCACCGGCGCCTGCAAGGCGCGCCCCTGGGTGGCGACGGGCGGCACTCACCCCGGCGGGCGATCAGGGGGCCCCGGGCCGGGGATGCTCGCGCAGGAAGCGCGCGATCAGCGGGGGCGCGGCCGCGGGGAACGCGTGGCCACCCTCGTGCACGAACGCCACCACCGGCGCGCCGACCGGCGAAGGATGGTAGGTGCACCCCGGCGCCCAAGGCTCGCCCGGACCCGCGCGATTGATCTGCCGCACCGCCGTGATGGTCCGCTCCTGCGCGGCGAACGGCACCAGCGCGTCTGCCCGCCCGGCGACGTGCAGCACGGGCCGGGGCTCGAGGCGGCCGCGTGCAGGCAGGAGCGCCGCCCCACCCGCCGCCGATGGCGCGAACGAAGCAAAGGCGCCGCCGCGCTGGGCCCAGAGCAGGTAGGTGAAGCCGCCGCCGTTGGAATGGCCGGTGGCGTGAATGCGCCGCTCGTCGACGCGGTGTTCCCGCCGCAGCCGCGCGAGGATCTCATCCACCAGTTTCAGGTCGCGGTCGCCCTGCTCGCCCGCCGCGTGCTGCCAGCCCGGCCGCCGGCCCTCGGGGTCCGTGAGCCGCCCGGGCGTGTTCAGGCCCTGCGGGTAGACGACGATCGCCTCGGGCCAGTGCCGGTGCAGCGCGAAGGAGCGGGCCGCATTCCGCGCGGTGCCCCCGTGCCCGTGGAAGACCAGCACCACCGGCGCTCCGTCGGCAGGCGGGGCCGCAGGGATCGACTGCAGCCCCTCGCGGGACACGCCGTCCACCGTCCACGTCACCGGCGCAGGCTCGGAGAAGGCGGCGGCCCGCAGCCCCACCATGCCGAGCGCGAGGAGCAGCAGGGCGCCAACCGGGCGTTTCATTGAGCTATGGTGGCTTCCGTGCCTCCGCGGGGCAAGCCGGCGGGCCGCGCTCAGCGGTCAGGCGCCGGGGACGCGGGTGCGCCGCCGCGGGTCCGGAAGCCGGCAATCCGGTGGAATGTGAGGTAGTTCGCGTCGTGCGCCGCGCGCGATCCCTCCCAGGCGGTGCGGCTGACGGCGATCAGGTCCTCGCCGTCGAACTGCCAGTCGAGGTACTGCCACGCGTGGTGACGGGGTTCCGGATGCTGCAGCACCGTGGCCTCGACCCGCCACGCGCGGAGGTCGGCGGAGGAGGCGAGCACCACGATGCTGCGGTACGCCGCCGGGTCCGCCTGCAGGTTGGGCAGGGCCCAGTAGCGGCCCGTGCGCGGGTCGTGCCGGATGGTGAACTTGCTGCCGCCCCCGGGGAACGGGACGACGGCGGTGGCGGGATCCCAAGTCTGCCGCCGGCCGTCGGACGCCACATCGACCAGGGTGACCACGGTGCTGGTGCGGCTGGGGGCGCCGGTCGCGGTCCGCGGATTGGTGCGCAGGACGTTC
>SYDD01000060.1 GCA_005786775.1 Opitutaceae bacterium | reverse complement strand
GCGTGGCGTCTACAGACGCCGCGGGCGCGGAGAGGGCTCGGGCTCCAGCCGCGAGGTGAAGAAATGGGGTCAGCCTGTTGCGGGTTGCATTCGTTTCGGGGTTCTCCTGGCGGGTGGTCCGCCGAACTTGCCGTTGCAACACGCAACAGGCTGACCCCGTCGCCTCGCGTTTCCACGCCGCGCGGGCTTGAGAAAACGCGCGGCCGACGCTTCCGTCGGAGAGTTCGCGATGACCCGTCCCGCCACCTTTCCCCTGCTTTCGCTCCTTCCGCTCGTCCTCGCCGCGGCCCGCGCGGCGGACCCGGCCCTGGCGGCGGCGCCGTTGCCCGAAACCGTCTCCTTCAACCAGCACATCCGCCCGATCATGGCGGACGCGTGCTTCCACTGCCACGGGTTTGACGCTCAGACGCGCAAGGCGCGGCTGCGACTCGACGTCCGCGAGGAAGCCCTCCGGCCCGCCAAGAGCGGCGCGATCCCGATCGTCCCGGGGCGGCCCGACCAGAGTGAACTTCTCCTCCGCATCGCCGATCCGGTCGACCCGATGCCGCCGGCGGACCACCACAAGGCGCTTACCGCCCACCAGCAGGCCTTGCTGCGACGCTGGATCGAGCAGGGCGCCCGCTACGAGACGCATTGGGCCTACGCGGCCCTGGAGCGCCCCGCGGTGCCGACGGCCCCGGGCACCGCCCATCCGATCGACGCCTTCATTCGCGCCCGCCTGGCCGCGCAGCAGCTCACGCCCGCTCCCGAGGCGGACCGCGCCCGGCTCCTCCGCCGTCTGGCGCTCGACCTCACCGGCCTGCCCCCCACGCCCGCCGAAACGGCCGCCTTCCTCGCGGACACCGCTCCGGGCGCCTATGAGCGTCAGGTGGAGCGCCTGCTCGCTTCGCCGCGCCACGGGGAACGCCTCGCGGTCTGGTGGCTCGACCTCGCCCGCTACGCGGACACGGTGGGCTTCCACGGCGACCAGAACCAGCGGATCTTCCCGTACCGCGACTGGGTGATCAACGCCTTCAACGCGAACCAGCGTTTCGACGCGTTCACGATCGAGCAGCTCGCGGGCGACCTGCTGCCCAACCCGGGCCCGGCCCAGCGCGTTGCCACCGGCTATAACCGCCTCAACATGATGACCCGCGAGGGCGGGGCGCAGCCGGCGGAGTATTTGGCCAAGTACGGGGCGGAACGCGTGCGGTCGGTCTCGGCGGCGTGGTTCGGCAGCACCTTCGGCTGCGCGGAGTGCCACGACCACAAGTTCGACCCAATCCTCGCAAAGGATTTTTACCAGCTACAGGCCTTCTTCGCCGATGTGAAGCAGTGGGGCGTGTACGCGGATTACGGCTACACCCGGAACACGGACCTCGCGGGCTTCAACAACGATTACCCCTTCCCGCCGGAGATCGAGGTCGAGAGCCCCTACCTGCAGGCGCGGCACCGCCAAGCCGAGGAGCGTCTGCGCGCCCACCTTGCCGAGCTGCGCCGGGCCGCGCCGCCCGCGGAGGTCGCGGCCTGGGCCGGGCAGACGGCCGCATTCCTCGCGCGCCATCCGGACGGCTGGCACACGCCCGCGCCCGCGGGGGCCATCCTGCGCGCCAACAAGCCTCTCCCCAACGCGGCGGTGCGGGTCGGCGAGGACGGCTTCGCCTTCCCGGAAAAACCTCTCGCGCGCAATGACACCCTCCAGCTCACCCTGAGCCCCGGCCCCGGGGCCGTCGCGGCCGTGCGGGTAGAGGTGACCGCGGGCAGTGGCGGTGCCTTCGCGGGCACGGCCGCCAAGAACCGCGGCACGTTCCGCCTCGCCCTCAGCCGGCGGGATGCCGCGGGTGCGGTGAAGCGCCTCCCGGTGGTCCACGCCGAGGCGGCGGCGAAGGACCGGCGCTACAAGGATGGCGAGGAGGTTATCGGGGTCACCACCGGCTGGAAGCTCCCCGCCCTCGCCGAAGGCCAAGTCGTGGCCGGGGTGTGGCTGCTCGAGACGCCCGTGATCCTGGCGGAGGGCGAGACCTTGGTCGCGGTGTTTTCTGGGGATGTCGCGCTGCCGGTGCGGGTGGCTCTGAGCCCCTTGGGCGCCGGGGATCCCTTGGCGGCGGCGGCGCCCGCGGTGGTGGCCGCCCTGCGGCGGTCTGAGGCGGAGCGCACGGCCGAGGAGCGCGGGGTGCTGGCCGAGGCGTGGCAGTTCAGCGCGGCGGGCGGCCGCGAACCGATCACGCGTTACCACCAGTTGGCCGCGGCATGGCGCGAAACCCGCGGTGGGCGGGCCTGGTCGCTCGTCACCGAGGCCGTGGAGCCTTTGCCGATCCGCGTTCTGCCACGGGGCAACTGGCTGGACCAGAGCGGGCCGCTGGTCCTGCCGGCGACGCCGTCCTTCCTGCCGGGTCGGCAGGAGAGTTCGGCGGAACGGCGGCTGACGCGCCTCGACTTGGCGCGGTGGATCGTCTCGCGGGACAATCCGCTGACGGCGCGGGCGGTGGTGAACCGCCTTTGGGCGATGTATTTCGGTACGGGGTTGAGCGCGGTGGTGGACGATCTCGGTTCGCAGGGCGAGCCGCCGTCGCACCGCGAGTTGCTCGACTGGCTGGCGGCGGAGTTCCGGGACGGCGGCTGGGACCTGCGGCAGATGATCCGGCTGATCGTGACGAGCGCGACTTACCGCCAGACTAGCGTGATGCGGCCGGAGCTGCACGACGCCGATCCGGCGAACCGCCTGCTCGCGGCCCAGCAGCCGCGCCGCCTGGAGGCGGAGTTCGTCCGCGACAATGCCCTGTTCATCGCCGGGGTGCTGAATCTGGCGGAGGTCGGCGGCCCGAGCGTGCGGCCGTACCAGCCGGCCGGGCACTACGCGCAGCTGCAGTTCCCGGACCGCGATTATGCGGCGAGCCGGGATGAGGAGCAGTGGCGCCGCGGGGTGTATATGCACTGGCAGCGGACCTTCCTGCACCCGATGTTGGCGAACTT
>SYDD01000367.1 GCA_005786775.1 Opitutaceae bacterium | reverse complement strand
GGACTGCCACGGCCTGCCGATCGAGCAGAAGGTCTCCCGGGAGCTGCAGGCGCAGCAGCAGGTCCTTTCGACCGCGCAGCTCCGCGCCAAATGCGATGCCTTCGCCGAGGGCTGGATCACGACACAGACCCGCCAGTTCAAGCGCCTGGGCGTCCTCGCCGACTGGGATAACCAGTACAAGACCAAGGATCCGGCGTTTGAGGCGGACATCATCCGCACCTTCGCCGCCTTCGTCGAGCGGGGTCTGGTCTACCGCAGCAAGAAACCCGTCTACTGGAGCATCCCGTTCGAGACCGCCCTCGCGGAGGCGGAGATCGAGTACCGCGACCACATCTCGCCCTCGATCTGGGTCCGCTTCCCCGTGCCGGCGGCCGAGGCGGGCCGCCTCAACCTTCCCGCCGAGGCGCCGCTCGCGGTCGTCATCTGGACGACGACGCCGTGGACCATCCCTGCGAACCTCGCGGTCGCAGTGCATCCCGAGGTGGACTACGTGGTGGCCGACCTCGGGACCGAGCGGATTGTGGTCGCCGCCGCCCTCCTCCCGGCCGTCCTCGCAGCCGCGGGCCTGCCCGCGGGCGCCCCAGTGCTGCGGACGCTGAAGGGCGCGGCCCTCGCGGGGCTGGCCCCGCGGCACCCCTTCATCGACCGGGCGGCCCCGGTGGTGCTAGCGGACTACGTGACCACGGACAGCGGCACCGGCTGCGTGCACACCGCCCCGGGCCATGGCGCGGAGGACTACCTGACGGGGCTGCGCTGCGGGCTGGAGATCTACTGCCCGGTGGGTAACGACGGCCGTTACCTGGACGACGGCCGCCTGCCCGCGGACCTCGTCGGCCTCTCCACCCTCGAGACCGTCGAGGACTTGGCGGCCAAGCGCACCTCGCCCGCGAACGTGGCGATCCTGAAGAAGCTCGCCGCGGCCGGGGCTCTCTTCGCCAAGGCCCGCTACACCCACAGCTATCCCCACTGCTGGCGCTCCAAGACGCCGATCGTCTTCCGGGCGGTGGACCAGTGGTTCATCTCTCTGGACCGCGATGGCCGCCGCGCCGCGGCGCTCCGCGAGATTGGGCGCATCGCCGGCACAGAGGGTTGGATCCCCGCGCACGGCGAGTCCCGCATCCGTGCCGCAGTCGAGTCCCGACCCGACTGGTGCGTCAGCCGTCAGCGCGCTTGGGGCGTTCCCATCCCCGCCTTCTTTGACGCCGCCGGCCGGGCCTTCCTCGACGCGGAGGTCGCCCGCGCCATCGCGGCCAAGCTTGAGGCCCGCGGTTCCAACTTCTGGTTCGAGGCCTCCCCCGCCGAGATCCTTGTGGGCATCTCGCTCCCGGCCGGCTGGCCCGCCGCTGCGGAACTGCAGCGTGGACGCGACACCCTCGACGTCTGGATCGATTCCGGCAGCTCGCATGCCGCCACCCTACGCCGGGGCATCGGCGGAACTCAGTGGCCGGCCGATCTCTACCTGGAGGGCAGCGACCAGCACCGCGGCTGGGTCCAGTCCTCGCGTTGGACCAGCGTTGCCGCCTACGATGCGGCGCCGTATCGCGCCGTGCTCACCCACGGGTTCATCGTGGGTAAAGACGGCAAGAAGATTTCCAAATCCGGCCAATACGAGAAGCCGCCCACCTCCGACAACTATGTCGGCCACTATGGGGCCGACGTTATCCGGTGGTGGATCGCCTCGCAGGACTTCCGCGAGGACATCCGAGTCTCCGACCTCGACCAGGACCTCAAGAACCCGAGCAGTATCCTCAATGTCGTTGCGGAGAGTTACCGGCTTGTCCGCAACACCCTGCGTTACCAGCTCTCGAACCTCTTCGATTTCGACCCCGCGCGCGACGCCGTGCCGCACGAACGCTTGGACCTGATCGACCGCTGGGCGCTCCACCAGACGGCGGTCCTCCTGCGGGACTGCTCTGCCGCCTACGATGCCTACGAGTTTCATCGCGTCTACCAACTCTGTAACCAGTTCTGCGCGGTGACGCTCTCAGCGGTCTACCACGACCTGCTCAAGGACCGCCTTTACACACACGGTACGCGCTCCGCCCTGCGGCGTTCGTCGCAGACCGCCCTCCACGGGATCTTTCACACCTTGGTGCGCCTGCTCGCACCGGTGCTGACCTTCACCTGCGACGAGGCGTGGAGCTTCGCCACCACCGGCGAGGAGTACGCAGACGGATCGGTCCACCTAGAGGACTGGCCAGCGGCTGGCGCCGGCTGGCTCGACCCGGCGGCCGAGGCCGAAGTGTCTGCGCTGCTCCGCATCCGCGGTCAGGTAAACGAAACCCTGGAGCCGCTGCGCGCCGCAGGCCGGATCGGCAAGTCTCTCGACGCCGCCGTCACGCTGCACGCGCTCCGCGGCGGCGAGACTGCGGCGCTGCTGACCCGGCACCGGGAGGCGCTGGCGGAGCTCCTCATTGTTTCTCACGTAGAGCTCGCTCCGGGCGACAGCGACACCCTCACCGTGGAAGCGCGACCCTGCGTCGAAGCCGGGCAGTTTCGCTGCCCCCGTTGCTGGCGCTGGCTGCCTGCCCTCGTCCCGACGCCCCGCGGGGAAACTTGCCCCCGCTGCGCTGACGCCCTTGCCCCTTAACCCCTGAACCATGGCCTCGAAAAAACTCATCCCCGCCCCGCTGAAGCCGGCCGCTAAGAGACCCGTGCGACCCCAGCGTAAGTCCGCCTCCCCGGCTCCTAAGGCTGCCCCGAAAGCAGCCGCCACCAAGGCCACCGCCAAGCCCGCCCCGAAGCCCACCGCCAAGCCCACCGCCAAGCCCACCGCCAAGCCCACCGCCAAGCCCACCGCGAAGGCCGCCGGGAAAGCTGGGAAGGTCGCCCCGAGACCGAAGCCGGCCGCACAGGGCGCCGGCTCCTCCACTCCTCCCATGGAAAAACCGTCCAAGAAGACCGCGCTGCGCGACTCGATTCTGAAGCGCAAAGCCGCGGCCAAACCTATCGCCTTTAGCCTCGATGAAGTCCGGGCCATTGCCCAGACCGTCACCAGCCGCACCAATGTTCCTTTTGCGGGCAAGGCGGGCAAATCGGGCAAGGCGGCCGAGGCCACCCCCAAGGCGAAGCCGCAGCACGTGAAGGCCGCATCGCTCGCGGACATCCTCGGCTTTAACCCGAAGCGCGGAAAGACCGCCCGCACCGAGTCGGATCGTGAGGTGCCGGAGAAATTCAAACGCTTCCACCGCCTGCTCGTCGACCTCCGCTCCCATCTTACGGAAGACATCGAACGGCATTCTGAGGAGACCCTGAAGCGCTCCGCGAAGGACGACGCCGGGGACCTCTCCGCCTATGGCCAGCATATGGCCGACGCAGGTACCGACACGTTCGACCGCGATTTCGCTCTCAGCATGGTGGCGAGCGAACAAGAGGCCCTCTCGGAGATCGATGCGGCGATCAAGCGCATCCACGACGGCACTTACGGTATCTGCGAGATCACGCAGAAGCCGATCGCGAAGGAGCGGTTGCTGGCGGTACCCTTCACCCGCCATTCGGCTGAGGCCCAGAAGGACCTCGAGCGCAATCGCCACCGCGCGCGGACGCAGGCCGGCCTCTTCGGTGAGATGGGCGAGGAGGGCGGCAAGGTGATGGAGGACTCCGGCGGCGAGGATTGAGCCGCGCCCGCGGCGCCGCAATGCCCCCCGCGCAGGCCCCGAACTCCGGTCCCCGCTGGCACGCCTACCGGCGGCTCTGGCTGCTTTTCGCGCTTACGTTGGTGCTGGATCAGGTCACTAAGCTCTGGGTGGTCGCGCGCATCCCTTACAACCCGCTACACTCGCACGGCTTGGGCCAGGACCACGAGATCGTCCCCGGTTTCTTCTACCTGATCCACGTCGGCAACACCGGAGCCGCCTGGAGCATCCTCTCCGGGCAAAGCCTACTGCTAGCCGGCCTCGCGGCCACGACCCTGGCCGCGATCTTTTTCTGGCGGCATTCGCTCGGCCTTCGGGATCCGCGCCATCAGACCTGCTTCGGCCTGCTATGTGGCGGGGTGGTCGGCAATCTTATCGACCGGATCGCGCACGGGCACGTGGTCGACTTTATCGACCTGCACTTCGCAACCTACATCTACCCGACGTTCAACGTGGCGGACAGCGGGATTTGCATCGGCGTCCTGCTTTACCTCTGGCATTCGCTGCGGGCCCCGGAACCCCAGCCACCGGCTCGGCCGTGATTCGCGCCGGCGCCGAGAAACTCCTTGGCGCTGCCGTCTTGGCCCGTGAGCATTCCCTTTTAATTTCGTGCCGCCGCTCCCCGATCGCCTCCCCATCCCGCCGTTCGTCCGGCTGGCCCGGGGTGCAGTCCGCCTTCCGGGTTCCAAGAGCCTAACCAACCGGGCGCTGCTGCTCGCCGCGCTCTCCCGCGGTCCGGTAACGCTCACCGGGGCGCTGGCGAGCGACGATACCCACCTGATGGCCGAAGCCCTGCGCCGGCTCGGCGTGCAGGTGGACGCCGCCCCCGACGGCTCCACCCTGCGGATCTCGGGTCAGGAAAAGGCCTTCCAGGGGAGCGAAGCGGATCTATTCGTCGGCCTAGCCGGGACCGCCGCGCGGTTTCTCACCGCACTGTGCGCGGCGGCTCCCCAGGGCGTTTACCGCCTCGACGGCGTGCCCCAGATGCGCCGGCGACCGATGCTACCGCTCATCCGAGCGCTCCGGCAGCTGGGCGCGGACATCCGCTGCCCGACGGAGGAGGGGTTTTTTCCGCTGGAAATCCATGCGCGCGGGCTGGCGGGCGGTCGGGTGGAACTCGACCCGAGCGAAAGCAGCCAGTTACTTTCCGCGCTGCTCATGGTCGCGCCGCTCGCGCGCGGGGCCGTGGAGATACAGCTGACCGGCGGGCTGCGCCGGCCCTTTGTGGAGATGACCGCGGCGCTGCTGGCGCGCTTCGGCCAGCCACCGCCCGTCTGGAACGCCGCGGATCTCATCGCGATTCAACCCCACGCCCGCTACGCCCCGCCGGGCGGCACCTACGCGATTGAGCCGGACGCGACAGCCGCCAGCTACTTCGCAGCGCTGCCTCTGGTCGCAGGGGGCACCCTCGAGCTGGCTGGCCTGCAACCGCCGGGCCAGGGCCTGCAGGGCGACACCCGGTTCCTAGGCGTGCTCGAAAAATGCGGTCTTCAGGTGGCCTCCACTTCCGCGGGCGTACGCGTCGGCGCAAGCCCCGGCCGGGCATCAGGCGTCCGAGCGGATTTCAGCGCCTTCTCGGACACCTTCCTCACGCTGGCGGCAATCGCGCCGCTGCTGTCCGGACCCACTCGAATCGAGGGCATCGCCCACACGCGCAAGCAGGAAACGGACCGCGTGGCGGGGATGGCGCGGGAGCTTCGCCGTCTGGGCCAAGAGGTGAGCGAGGAGCAAGGGGCGTTGCAGATCACCCCACGCCCACTGCGCCCGGACCAGACCATCGAAACGTACGGCGACCATCGGTTCGCGATGAGTTTTGCCATCCTGGGCTGCCACGACCTTTGGGGTGACGGACGGCCGTGGCTTACGCTGGCGGACCCCGGCTGCTGCGCGAAGACCTTTCCGAGCTTTTTCGCGGTCCTCGAGGAACTCCGCACGGGCAGCCTACCCTCCTGATGGAAACGCGCCCATTTCTCATCGTCGCCATCGACGGCGGCGCCGCCTCGGGCAAATCTTCCACCGCGCGAGCGCTGAGTGCCCGCTTCCACCTGCTGCACGTTGACACCGGCTCGTTCTACCGCGCCATCACCGCGGTGCTGCTCCGGCGCGGCGTCGCGGCGGACGACCCCGCACGGATCGAGGCTGAGGTGGCCGGACTGCGCCTTGGCACCCGCATCACGGGGCGCTCGGCCGGGATGGAGATCAACGGCGAGGTGATCCCCGACACCGAGATCCGCGGCGCGGCGGTAAACGCGGCCGTCTCGCACGTTGCGGCGCTGCCGACGGTGCGGGCCGCGCTGCTCGCCTACCAACGCGGCCAGGAAAACGTAGCCCGGGCGGGCGGATACCGGGGTCTCGTGATGGAGGGGCGTGACATCGGGTCGGTAATTTTTCCGGGCGCGCCCTGCCGTTTCTTCCTCCACGCGGACCCAGCCGAGCGCGCCCGCCGGCGCGCGCAGGAAGGCGGGCAAGACGCGATCGCGCTGCGGGATCAGCTCGATTCTTCGCGCAAGGCAGCCCCCCTCGCCTGCCCACCGGGCGCGGTGGCAGTCGATACCACCCACCAGAACTTAGAACAGGTGGTCGCGCTGCTCTCCCAAGCAATCGCAGAGTATCTGGGCCCATGAATGCGGCATTTCCCCAGACTTCGATGCAGCCGGTCTACGGTTTCTGCCATTACTGGCTGAAAGTAACCTACGAGATGTTCTTCCGCGGCGAGGTGTGCGGCTTGGAGCACGTGCCGGCGCGCGGCGGCTTTCTTCTGGCCGCGAACCACGCGAGCTTCATCGATCCCCCGATGATCGGGTGCCAGTTACCCCGGCAGATCGCCTACTTTGCGCGCAAGACGCTGTGGAAAGGGGGCCTCTCCTCGTGGTGGCTCGACGCAGTCGGCACGATCCCGGTCGACCGGGACGGGGGGCAGGACATCAGCGCCATCAAGCGCGTACTCCGCGCGCTGCGTGAGGAACGGGGGCTCATTCTCTTCCCGGAAGGTAAGCGGACGCCGAACGGCCAACTTCAGCCGGCTAAGGCAGGCGTGGGCTTCATTGCGGTCAAAACTCAGGTCCCCGTGGTGCCGGTGCGGATTTTTGGTTCCTACGCAGCCTTCGGGCGGGACCGCCCACTGCGGCTCGGTACGCCCGTATCGGTCGTGTTTGGCGCGCCGATCCTCCCGACCGACTACGATGATCCGCAGGCCGGCAAGGAGCGCGCGCAGGTGGCGAGCGACCGGATTATGGCGCACATCGCACGGCTCAACCCGCCCAGCACCCGAGTGCTCTGAGCTCGCCCTTTAAACCGGCGGTTAATCCGGCGTCTGGCCGGGGCGCTCGCGCAGGATGGAAAGTAGGTCCTGGAACTTGCCGCGGTTTGCCTCATCCACCGCCACGAGGTTTTCGTGGGCCTCCAGCACCAGCCGCGCGCTCTCGGCCTCGCTTTGCCGGCGGACCTGCAGGGCGGTGTCAAAATTTCCTATCCCCACGACGCCGCCGGAGCTGTCGAGCGTAAGCAGGCGGTGGAGACCGAGATTCCGCATCAGTTCAAGGTTCCGCGCGCCCGCCCGCACGATCACCAAACTCCCTTCCGGCGCCGTCCGCCGGATCTCGATGGCGGCTCCGGCCAAAACCCCCAGGAAAGTGGAATCGACTCCTTCGCACCCCGCAAAATCGAGCACCAAGCGCGGTTTACCCTGCGCAAGCATCCGCGCGATAAATTCGCGTAAGCAGCCGCTGTTCTGGAATGAAGCCCGCCCATCTACCCGCACCAGCACCGGGTCCGATGAGGTGTCGGCCCGGAAGACGGGGCGGGGAGCTTCAGGCATCAGGCGGGGGAGCCGGCCGGGACGCCCGTGCGCCCGCGACCAGCGCTCCGGTCAGCCGCGGGCGAGGATCTGCCGCAGGACGTAAGGCAGAATCCCTCCGTGCTGATAGTAATCGATCTCGATAGGGGTATCGATCCGGCAGCGCACCGGCACCTCCTCCACCCGGCCATCCCGCCGGGTGATGCGCAGCGCCAGGTCCTGCTGAGGGCGCAGCGCAGGCGACAGCCCCACGACATCGTACGTCTCGTGGCCATCGAGCCCGAGGCTCACCGCAGTGGTCTCCTCCTTGAACTGCAAAGGGAGCACGCCCATCCCGACGAGGTTG
>SYDD01000366.1 GCA_005786775.1 Opitutaceae bacterium | reverse complement strand
TTTGGGTCCTGCCTGCTCCTCGGTCCATGGTTGGCCGAGGTAGCCTGCTAGGATCCGCGCCGATGCCTTACCTCACCCACCCTCCCCTCCAGCGCCTGATCGCGGCCCTTCCGGTCGACGACCACACGCCTGAGGTCGCCGCCCAGCCGTGGCGGGAGCCATGCGCGCGGGCGGGTCAGGCCGCGCTCCACGACGCGCTGTTCGCCGGCCGGGCCGCCATCCGGATCCCGCGTGGCTGGCTACGCACCGGGGACGCCCCATCCGCGCTACGGGTTTTCGGCGCGCTGCTCCACGAACGCCCAAGGCCAAGCGACGATCAGTGGCTGGAGCGCTTGCCGGCCATCACCGAGGCGGCCCAGCGCCCGGCCCCATCGTGGGAAGCCTACCGCCAAGACCTCGCCGCGGTCGGCCTCACGGGCCTCACCGCCACCTCGCGGCTCGCCCACTTCCTCGGCCAGGAGATCGAAGGTCAGCCCGCGTTGATCCTCGACGCGCGTATCCGCCGCGTTTGCGGCGGGCAACGCTGGACCGAGCTCGCAGAGCTGCGGGACCTCCGCGGCCCCTCAGCCGTACGGCTTTACCCCCTTTACGTACGCCGCCTGCACGCGATCGCGGAAGCGGGCGGATACCGCGCGGACCAACTCGAGCTCTTCCTCACCGAACTCGGCGACGCGTTCTGAAGCCAACGGCTCTTGAGCTCGGTTTGACGCCGGTCGCGCAACCGGCGACCTCTTCGCGGCATGGACCCCACCGCCCTCATCACCCCCGCCCACGCGGGCGCGACCCTCTTCATGACCGGGCTGATCTGGTTCGTGCAGGTCGTCCACTACCCGCTCCTTCGCCGCATTCCCCCGACCGAGGTCGCCGCGTACGCCCGGGAACACGCACGGCGCACCGGCTGGGTCGTGGGCCCCGTGATGCTCGCGGAACTCGGCCTCGGCCTCGCCCTTGCGGCGCGCGGCGGACCGCTGGCCTGGCTGGCGCTCGCGCTGCTCGGGGTGATCTGGGCGTCGACCGCCTCGATCCAAGTGCCCTTGCACCGGCGCCTCGCCCTCGACCCTGACCCATCGACCATCGAACGCCTCGTCCGCACCAACTGGCTCCGCACCGCGGGCTGGACGCTCCGCGCCCCGCTCGCCCTCGCGCTGGCGACCGGCTAGTGGCGCGGCGTCAGCGTTCCTTCGCGGCGCGAGAGTGGAAGTGTCGCGGGCACACCGCAGCAAAACGCCCTAGCCGAGCGCCAGCGGGCCGGCGGAGCAGAAATCGGCTTTGCCGAAGGTCGGGATGCGGTGGCCGAAACCGTGCGCCAGCGCCAGCAGCAGGCGGTTGTGCGGCACCTTGTCGAACTCGAGCGCGCGGCCCATCCGGAACCCGGCCCCGCCGCCCAGCAGCACGAACGGAATGTTGTCCAGGGTGTGGCTGTTGCCCTTGCCCAGCTCATTGGTCCACACGATCAGGGTGTGGTCCAGCATCGAGCCGTCGCTGCCGGGTTCAGGCGTCGACGCCAGCCGGTCGGCCAAATACCGCACCTCCCCTGCGAACCAGTGGTTGATCCGGATCAGCTTCTCCTGGGCCGCGGCGTCGGAATCGGGCTCATGCGACAACGCGTGATGGCCGTCCGAGATGGAAAGCCAGTTCATGCGCGCGCTGCCGACCGACTTGGTGTACTGGAGCGTGGCGACGCGCGTCATATCGTTGACGAAGCAGTTCACCATCAGATCGATCTGCATCCGGCTCAGGCGCGGGACGTTGTCATTCTGGTCCGCTACCCCAGCCTCCAGCGTCGGTGGGCCCGCCCGCAACGCCATCCCGGCGCCGGCGGCCGTCTCGCGCTCGAGGCGGCGCAGCAGGGTCTCGTGCTCCTCGAGCACGCGACGGTCCTCGGGGCTGACCATCCGCCGGACCTTCGCGAGGTCCGCCTGCAGGGGATCGAGCACGCTGCGCAGGTGCTCCCGGTCGCGCATCCCGCCGTAAAGTTTCTCGAACATCTGGTACGGATCCGACGTGGGCGCCACCGGCTGGCCCGGCCCCGCATACGACATCCGCGTCCACGGATCCGCGCGGTCCTGCACGCCCACGCCGAACTCCAGGGAGCCGAAGCGGGTGCGGGTGTCGGCCCGGCTCTGCAGGAAGTTGCGGATCTCTTGGTCGATCGAGATGCCGCCCGCCCAGCCCGCGGGGATCGATTTGCCCCCGCCCTGGATGTTGCCCGGCAGGAGCTCGATGCCCGTGAGCAGGCAGCTCATCCCGCGCATATGGCCGTCGCCGTCACCCCGGACTCGATTGGAGATGCCGCGCAGCGTGAGGAGGCGGTCCCGGTGCGGCGCGAGCGGCTCGAGGATCCGCTTGAACCCAAAGTCGGTCCCCGGGCGGTCCGGCCAGAACTCCGTGGGGATGGTGCCGTTCGGGGAAAAGACGATGACCAGCCGCTGGCGCGGGCGCGCGGGCGCCGCGAGGCCGAGGCTCGGCAGGCCGTGGATGAGGGGCAGCAACGCGGCGGGCAGACCGGCGCGGCGGAGGAACGAGCGGCGGAGCATGGGGTTCATCGGGCGGCGGGGGTTTGGGGTTCCGAATCGTGGAGGGCGGCGAGCGTCGCGATCCTGACCATCAACTGACGCAAATCGTGGCCGGAAGCCACCCAGGAATCGCGCAAGCCCGCCAAGACCCCCGGGCCGTGGGCGATCGCGGGTTGCTTCACCAGATGATGGAAGAGCTGCTCGATGAACGCCTCCAGCGAGGCCGGATGCGCCAACGCGAACTCGGCCACGTCGCGCGCGCCCGTGAACCGCACCGCCTGGCCGTCGTCCGCGACATAGTCGCTCGCCGCGTCC
>SYDD01000365.1 GCA_005786775.1 Opitutaceae bacterium | reverse complement strand
GCGGGATCGGGGGCCGGCGCGGGCCGCGCGGGGGCGGGGGCGGCTGGGGCCGGCGGCGCGGGGCGGCGGGCGAGGACGACGACTAGAGCGGCGTTGGCGGCGAGTGAGCCGGCGAGGAGCAACAGCGGGAGCTTCATGGAAAAATCAGATGCGGCGCCGGGCGCGGATGGAGGCGATGGCGCGGGCGGTCACCGCGCCGAGCACGATTGCGCCGCCGGCGAGGCCCCAGCCGGAGGGTTGCTCGCCGACGAAGATCAGCACCCAGACCGGGTTCAGCACCGGCTCGATCACGGGGATGAGCACCGCCTCGAGCGCCGTGACGTGGCGGATGGCGCGAGCGTAGAGCCAGTACGAGATCCCGAGCTGCACCGTGCCGAGGGCGAGCAGCGCGGCCCAGCCCGTGGGCGGCAGCGGCGGCGCGGCGATGATCCACGGCAGGCCGACCGCGAAGGCGAGGGCGTTGCCGAGGATGATCGACTCCACCGCCGAGCCGTCGCGCTGACGCCGCAGCGCGATCGTCATCGCGGCGAAGCAGACCCCGCTGAGCAGCGCGAGCAGGTCACCCGCAAGGTGGCCGAGCGCGAGGCTACCGTGGAAAAAAAGAGCCATGCCGCCGAGAGCGGCGGCGATCGTGAGCCAATCGACCCGCGTGGCTGGTTCGCGTAGTAGCCAAGCCCCGAGCAGCGCGACCCACACCGGGGCGGTGTACTGGAGTAAAATCGCGTTGGCGGCGCTCGTCATCGTCGTCGCGGTACAGAATGTGATCGTGCAGGCGGCGTAGCCGAGGGCGCCGATGATCTGATCGCGCGAGAAGTGGAAGCGCAGGCCGCGGTTAGTCAGCAGGAGGAATGCGGCAGCAACGGCGCCCCGGCCACCGGCGACGGCGAGGCCCGGCCAGGTGGCGGCGACGGCCTTGATGAGTACGCCGGCGAAGCTCCAGCACACGGCCGCACCGGCCAGCTGGAGGACGGCGCGGGAGTGGTCGCGGGCGGCAGCGGAGGGCATGGGCGGAGAGTTTGGCGCAATGGGAGGGCCGCCGCCAAGCCTGCCGCGGCCGGAATCCCCCGGGATCGCCGAGGGCCGGGGGCAAAGATTTTCCTAGGCAAGCGCCTCGCGTTCCCTCTAGAAGGGTTTCTGTTTCAGAGGGAAAAACCCAAAATAAAAACCAAATACCATGGCTAAAAAAGCCGCTAAGAAGACCGCCCGTAAGCCGAACGCCGCGTTCATGAAGCCGGTGACGCCCAACGACAAGCTTGCTGCTGTCGTGGGTGCCGCCCCGCTCCCCCGCACCGAGCTGACCAAGAAGCTCTGGGCGTACATCAAGAAGAAGGGCCTCCAGGACAAGAAGGTGAGGACCCAGATCAACGCTGACGACGCCCTCAAGGCGATCTTCGGCGGCAAGGCCTCGGTCTCGATGTTCGAGATGACGAAGCTCGTCTCGAAGAACCTGAAGTAAGGCATCGTAGTCCCGCTTTACCCAGCCGCCGCGAGGTTCCTCGCGGCGGCTTTTCTTTGCCATGGCTTCTCCTGACCCCTCCGTGCGCGCGCGGGCAATCGCGATGCTGCTGCTCGCGAACCTGCTCTGGGGCCTCAGCTTTCCGCTGGTGAAGGCGACCGGCCTGTTGCAGGCGGAGCTGCTCGCGGGTTCGGGCCCGTGGTTCCTCGCGGTGTGCACCGTCGCCCCCCGCTTTCTGCTCGCGACGCTCGTGCTGTTCGCGTTCCGCCCCGGGGTGCTGCGCAGCGCCACCGCCGCCGAGTGGCGCCAGGGGCTGATCCTCGGGCTTTCCGGCGCAGCGGGGATGTTGCTCCAAACCGACGCCTTGCAGTACACGGCCGCGAGCACCTCGGCCTTCCTCACCCAGTTCTACGCCCTGCTCATCCCGGCGTGGCTCGCGTGGCGCGTCCGCCGCCTGCCCGCCCCGCCCGTGTGGCTCGCCTGCGGCCTCGTGCTCGCCGGGGTCGCGGTCCTGAGCGGCTTCCACCCGTTCGCGCCCGGCGCGGTCCCGCTCGGCTTCGGCCGCGGGGAGGCCGAGACGCTGCTCTGCTCGGTCTTCTTCATGGTGCAGATCCTCGCCCTCGAGCGCGCGGAGTTCGCCGGCAACCGCACGCTGCCGATCACGTTCGTGATGTTCGCCACCGAGGCCGTCGTCTTCGTGGCCCTCGCTTTCGCCCTCGCGCCCGACGCCGCCCTGCTCCTCCGCCCCTGGCAGTCACCCGCCTGGCTCGGCCTCACCGCCGCCCTCACCGTCTTCTGCACGCTCGGCGCCTTCGGGCTGATGACCGCCTTCCAGCCGCGCATCACCGCCACCGAGGCCGGGCTGCTCTACTGCGTCGAGCCCGTCTTCGCCGCGGCGCTCGCCCTGTTCCTGCCCGGCTGGCTCTCCGCGTGGACCGGGATCAGCTACGCCGACGAGACGCTCACCGCCGGGCTGCTCGCCGGCGGCGCGCTCATCACCGCCGCCAACGTGCTGCTCCAGCTCCGGCCCACCCGCTGACGCGCCTCACCGCGGCTCGGTGAGGTACTTCAGCAGCTCGACCGCCTCGCGCTCCGGCAGGGCCTCGAGCAGGCCGGGCGGCATCAGCGACTGGGTCGTCCGCTGCCGCTCCCGGATGTCCGCGCGCGGGATGGTCACCGTCTCCGCCACGGTCCGCACCACCACGGCGGTGTCCGACTCGCGGTCGATCATCCCGGAAACTACCGTGCCGTCGCGGCGCGTGAGGATGTGGAGCTCGTAGGCGGCGCCGACGACGGCGTTCGGGTCGACGATGTTCTCAAGGAAGTAATCGAGGCCGTGGCGCCAGGTGCCCGCGAGGTCGGGGCCGAGACGGCCGGCATCGGGCCCGCCGGAGACGTGGCACGCGGCGCAGAGGCGCTCGTAGGTGCGCCGGCCCGCGGCGGCGTCAAAGGCCCAGACGGGGGCGTTGCGGAACGTGTCGCGCAGGCGCGCAATGGTGGCCTTCGCGTCGGTGGAGGCCTCCGCCGCGCGGCCCCAGACCTGCTCGAGGAGGCGGTTCACCTCGGCGTCGCCGAGCTTCCGCAGCTGCCGGGCGTGGAGGGCGGTGAGGTCGCGGCGGTCGAAGGTGCCCGCGGCGACGGCGCCGAGGAGCGCGCGGGCGAGCTCGGCCCGGCCGGTCAGCACGGCGAGCGCGGCGTTGCGCTCGGCG
>SYDD01000364.1 GCA_005786775.1 Opitutaceae bacterium | reverse complement strand
GCTCGGCGGCGGCGCCACGCTGCTTAGCGGCCAGGGCACGAACACGATCACGTTCCGGCCCGGCGCCGCCGGCCTCAAGCTGGTCACCTGCACGGTGAACCTGCGCAACCTCGTCAACGTCCCGCTGCGCGCCTACCTCGTTGCCGCCGGCACCGGCGCCCCCGTGGCGCTGACGGTCAACGCCGGCTCCGGTGGCGGCACTTACCCCGCCGGCTCGCGGGTTGACGTCCTCGCGGATCCGCCCGCGATCGGGCAGGTGTTCGACCGCTGGACGGGCGACGTCGCGCTGCTCGGCAACGCCCCGCTCGCGGTGTCCCTGCCGCGGGCGACCATCACCGTTCCCGCCGCCGGGGCGACGCTCACCGCCACCTACCGCGCGGCGGCCGCGTGGACGCCGCGGGTGGTGGAGAACTTCAACCCGCAGACGCAGCCCGGCCCGAACAACACGACCACGACGGTCGCGACCACGCTTCGTCACTTCGTGCCGCCCAACGCCGCCGGGCTGGTGTTCCTGCTCCACGACGCGGGCGGCTCGGGCGCTGACTGGTTCGAGCGTCCCCAAGCGCTGCTGCTCGCGCGCGACCTTGTCGCGGCCGGCTACGGTGTGGCGACCCTCAACAGCCTCAACCGCAACAACGGGGTGTGGACCGCGCAGGCGACGTTCCAGACGAACCTGGACGCGCTCAACCACGCCGCCGCCCACGCGCGGCTGGTCGCCGACGGTGCGATCGCCGCCGGCCGGCCGATCTTTTTCCTCGGCCGCGGCAACGGCGGCGGGGCCGCGATCCGCTACGCAGACTTCCTCGCGACAACCTCGCCTGCGCGCCCGGTGAAGGGCGCCGTCTCCTACCTGAACGCCGGCCTGGAGGCGCTCGGGGTCACGTCACGCGTACCGCAGTTCTTTGCGCTCGCCGCCAACGACGATGTCGAGGGCGCCGCCGGCGTCGCCGAGGCGCGCGACCGCAGCGAGTTGCTCCTCGGTCGCGGCGTCGCCTCCGCCGCCGTGGTGCTGCCCGTCTCCCCGCTGTATCCGGCGCGGCTCCGTGCGCTCGCCGTGAATGGCTCCACCTTCGGTGCCGCAGACGCGCAGGCCGTGTGGACGGCGCTGCGCGGTGCGGGCTGGGTCGACGAGAACAGCTACGTGCGCACCCTGCCCACCCGGGCCGCGCTCAACGCCGCGCTGCCCGAGGCGCTCCGGCCGCGCGTCGCGGACATCGCCGCGGAGGTCGCGGTCGCCGCGGCGGAACGGGAATTCTTCAGCGAGGCCAACCCGCGCGTGGTGGCATTCCTCAATGCCCGTGCCGCCGACACGCCCGTCGCGCCGCCGGGGCGACTGGTGAACCTCTCCACCCGCTCCGCCCTCGTCTCCTTGGACGATTCACTGGCGCTGGGCTTCAATATCTCGGGCCCGGCGCGGGCGACGCTGCTCGTCCGTGGCATCGGCCCCGCGCTGGCGAAGTTCGGACTGGCCGGCGCGTTGCCGGCGGCGCGGCTCGAGCTCAACCGCGGGCAGACGTTGCTGCAGGCCAACGAGGGCTGGGATCGGGCGGGCGGCTCCGCGTCCGCTGCCGAGATCGCGGCTGCCGCCGCGTCCGTGGGGGCGTTCGCGCTGGAGCTCGGCGCGCGCGACGCCGCGCTGCTCATCACCCTCGACCCTGGCACCTACACGGCGACCATCCGCGGCGTGGGCGGTGCGACGGGCGATGTCCTCGCGGAGATCTACGACGTGAGCCGCAACGCCACGCGGCTCACGAACCTCTCGACCCTCGCCCGCATCAACGCCCCCGGCGACCTGCTGATCCCAGGGATCGTCATCGCCGGCAACAGCCCGCGTTCCCTCCTGATCCGCGCCGTGGCGCAGGGGCTACGGGACTTCGGGCTGCCCGAGGACGCGGTCCTCGGCGACGCGCGGATCGCGGTCCTCGAGGGGAGCGAGACGGTCGAGGTGAGCAACAACTGGGCGCAGGTGAACGGGGCCGCCCTCACGGCCGCGTTCCCGGCGGTGGGCGCGTTCCCCCTCCGGGCGGCCAGCGACGCCGCCCTGCTCAGCGCGCTCTCCCCCGGGAGCTACACGCTGCAGGCGGGCGCGGCGCCCTTGCCCGCCCAGCCGCCCGCGAACTTCGTTCCGCCCAACGCCACCGGCTCCGTCCTCGTCGAGGTTTACGAGGTGCCCTGAGGACGTCGCGCGAGGCCGCGCGCCCGTGGCTCGCCGCTCGACCTCCGGCGGCGAGGCCCCCAGCGTGTCCGGCGCGATGAACAATCCCTCCCCCCGGAATCCGCCCCTGCGCGTCGGCATCGTCGGCGGCGGCCTCGCCGGGCTCTCGACGGCTGCGCACCTCCTGCTGACGGCGCCGGGCGACTTCGACGTGGAGGTTCTCGAGGCCGCGCCTTTCGCCGGCGGCCAGTGCGCCTCGTGGCGGGACGCGCACGGCCGCCCGCTGGAGACCGGGATCCACCTCGCGTTCCCCTGGTACCACAACCTCGCGGCGCTGGCCTCCGCGATCGGCCATCCGCTCCCGCTGCGCGAGACCGATGGCAACTACTACGTCTGTAACGGCGCGACTGACCGGATTGACACCCTCCTCGCCGGGAAATCGGTGCTGAAGACTCTGGGCGGGCTCGCGACTTTCCCCGGGCTCACGCCGGGGGAGCGTTGGCAGCTGGCCCGCCTGATTGGCCGGATCCTGCGGATGGATGACGCGGCGGCGGAGGCGCACGATGCTGTGACCGTCGCGGAGTTCCTCGCGGCGCAGGGGGCCTCGCCGGCGCTCGCCCGTCAGCTGGGACTGGCGGCGGTGACCATCCAGGGGCTGCGGCCCGAGGAAGCCGGGGCGACATCCTTCCTCAAATTCCTGCGCACGATGTACGGCAGCACGGGTCGCTTCGATACCGCGTTCTTCGGCGCGCCGCTCGGGGACGCGTTGGTCGCGCCGCTCGTGGCCTTCATCCGCGCGCGCGGCGGCCGGGTGCAGCTGGGCCAGCCCGTGGCGGGGATCGATGCGGGCGCGGATGGTCCCGCCGTGCGCCTGCCCAACGGCACGCGCCGACCCTTTGACCACCTCGTGGCCGCCGTGCCCGGCCACGCGCTGCCGGCCCTGTTGCCCGCGGCGTGCCGGGACCGGCCCCCGTTCGCGGCGCTGGGCGGGCTGCGGGAAACACCGATCGTTACGCTGACCCTCTGGTATGACCAGAAGGTGTTCGCGGACGGGAATGTCTACATCTCCAACCGGGACCGGCACCACGGACCGCTCTTTGACGCCGTCGCGGACAAGGCCGACCATTGGCGCGACTGGCCGGGCCTCAACCACCCCGGCAGCATCCTGCAGGTGCTGGTTGACGCGGCGGACGATGTGGCGGGCCTCGCCGATGACGTGCTGGTCGCGCGGGCCGTGGCCGATCTGGAGCGATTCTTCCCCGGCTGCCGCGGGGTCCGCCCGACCGATGCCACCGTGCTGCGCCTGACCGGGACCTATTGCGGCACGCGGCCGGGGTATTGGTCGCGGGTACCGCGGACGCCGGGGTCGGGGTTGCCGGGCCTCTGGCTGGCGGGCGACTACACGACCGGACCCTACCACTACGGGATGGAATCGGCGGTGCGCTCGGGCAAGGAGGTGGCGAACCGGCTGCTGGCGGAGCGGGGCCGGCCGGCGCACCCGGTGCTGCGGCCGCGTTATCTGCCGTTTGTCCGCGCCTGAGCCCGGTTCAGAACTTGAAGGTGTTCGTGAGCACCCAGGTCCGCGGGTCGTTGCGGAAGCCCGCGTTGTCGGGGAGTCCCGTGGCGGCGTTGGGATAGATCTCGAGCGGCTGCGTGCCGAGGAGGTTGTTCAGGTTGAGCTGCACCGTCCACTGCACGCGGCGGGTGAAGCGCGTCTGGTAGCGGACGATGAGGTTGGCGATGGCGGTGTCCTTGCCCATCAGCGCGCGGCGGACGTTCCCGGCGGCGATGTCGTTGTAGTAGTAGCGGATCGCGTCGAAGTCGGCGCGGCCGTTGAGGCCGAGGCTGAGTCCGCGGAGGAAGCCCGCGCGGAAGTCGTGCATCGTGGTCAGGGAGAACGAGTGGCGCGGGAAGCCGATCGTGCGTTCGCCGCCGCGGCGGGCGAGGAAGGTGGGCGTGGGCGGGGTGAACCCGAGCTGGTGCGCGCTGATGGGGAGGCCGAGGCGGCCGGTGCCGACGCCGGGGATGGTGAGGCCGAGCGCGGCGGCGTTGAGGATGCCGCCGTTGTCGCGGCCGAGCTGGGCGCGGTAATTGCCGCCGGCGTCCCCGGCGCGGAGCATTGTGACGGTGAGCGGCTGCGTGTCGACCCCGGCGGCGTAGGTGCGCCCGTCGGTCGCGACGCGGACCGCGGGGTTGACGGGGACAAGCAAGGGTGAGCCGTCGCCGAGGAGGACCTGGCCGGCGGTGTTGGTGCGGAACTCGTCGTTGTAGTAGAACGGCAGCTCGACCCGACCGCCCTCGCGGCCCTGGCTGAGGGTGTAGCCGACCATCGCCCGCCAGTCGGGCCGGGGCCGCGCGGAGAGCGTGACCTCGAGCCCGCGCGTCCGCGCGTCGTACTCATAGGACGGGCTGCGGATCGTGGCCCAGTAGCTGCCGTTGATGCCCGAGGGGCCGAGAATCTGCTGGGTGGCGCCGTCGAGCGTGATGAACTGGTTGCGGCTGCGGGTCTCGTAGGCGGTGACGGAGCCCGAGAGGCGGCCCTCGAGGGCGTTGAGCTTCAGTCCGCCCTCGATGCTCTCGCCGCGGCCGTTGGGGAGGGGGCCGCCGTCGTAGCGGGACTGCGCGTTGATCCCGCCGGGGGTGAAGCTCGAGGAGGCGCCCACGTAGATCGAGACCGGGTTGGTCACCTTCCACACGAAGCCCGCGTTGCCCGTGGTGCCCGCGCCCTGCGCCACCACGCCGGTGTTGTAGAGCACCTGCTTCAGCTCATCGCGCCGGACGCCGGCGAGCGTCTCGACCTTGCCGCCGAACCAGCTGGTGAAGAGCGCGGCGAAGGCGGCGGCGCTGCGGCCGTGGTCCTGGTTGGCGCCCGCGGAGCCCCCGTTAAAGCCCAGCGGGTTGTCGCGGGTGGCGAAGGCGGGGTTCGGGTATTTCTGGTAATCCCAGACGTAGGTGCGCCCGGCGAAGGTGTAGCTGCGCGGGCGGGCGGCGTCGACGAAGCCGCCGAGGTTCGAACGCACGTCGACCCACTGGTTGGGCATCAGCGTGCGCCCGCCGTTGGCGGTGTTGAGCTGGGCGCGGTTGACGATGAAGGCGCCCGCGGCGTCGACCTCGTAGTAGCTGTAGCTCATGTTCTGCCGGTAGTGCGGGTAGTCGACGCGCTCGGCCCCAAGGATGAGCTGGTTGCGCGTGTGCCGGGTGAGCCGGAAGTCGGCGTTGAGGGTGGCGCGCAGGCCCCATTCGGTGGCGCGCACCTCGGAGCCGCCGGGCCGGTAGGCTAGCGCCCAGGCGTCGAGTGGGTTGCCGCCGGCGAGGGGCGCCTGCAGCGCGGTGACGCCCTGCGCGGTGGTGTTGTCGTTGAAGGCGGAGCGCATCGTGCCGGTGACCTGCGCCTCGAGGCCCGGGGCGATCCGGCTCGACAGCGTGAGCGTCTGGAACTGCTCCCAGCGGCGGCGGGCGAAGGAGTTCCCGCCGAGCACATCGACGTTGCGCCAGTTGAGCATCCCGCCGGCGATGCGGGCGAGGGCGGGGTCCTCGCGCGCCAGCAGCACCGTGAGCGGCGTGTTGTTGGGCACCAGGGTCGGGGCGCCTGAGACGAGGAGACGCCGGTTCGCCTGGATCGACGTGTCGAAGCGGTCCTCCACCTCCAGGCGGAGCACGGTCGCCGAGGCCGGCAGGAGCTCGACGGCGGCGTCGACGAGCAGGCCGGTGGTGTTGCGGCTCAGCACCTCGCGCCAGAAGTTCTGCTGGGAGCTGACCGCGGCGAGCCGGAGCGCAACGCGGCGCCCCCGGAACGTGCCCGAGGTGTTCGCGTCGACCTGGAAGCGGGCGGTGCCGAACTCGTCGGTCTTGTGCTCGAGCGAGAGGGAGCGCGCGCCGAAGGCGGCCTTCTTCACGACCACGTTGATGACGCCGCCGGCGGGGTTGTTGCCGTAGAGCAGGGACTGGGGCCCGCGGATCACCTCGAGCCGCTCGTAGGCGAAGCCCTCGGCGAGGTTGCCGAGGTACATGAAGCCATTGCGCCGCGGGAAGGCGGCGAGGCCGCGCACCGCGAACGTCTGCATGTTGAAGCGGTCCCCGGCCAGGGCGCCGTTCGCCGCTGACGAGCCGCCCGAATTCTCGCCCGCCCCGATGCCGGTCATCCGGTTCGTCAGCAACTCCACCACGTCGGAGGTGCCGAGGTCCTGCATCATCGTGGAATTGAAGATCTCGGCCGTGATCGGCACCCGCTCGAGCGAACGGTTCGTGCCGGTCAGCGAAGTGGTGTTGAGCGCCTGGTAGGTGTCGTTCGGATCGACCGTGACCTCGAACGCGCTGAGTTGCACGGCCGGGACCGCCGGGGGGGAAGGCGTGGCCGGGGGCGCCACTTGTGCGGCGAGGGGGGCGAGTACGAGCCAGGGCAGCAGGAGCGCGGGCCGCGGCAGGGGGCAGGGCAGGGGAGGACGCTTCATCGGGGTAGAGGCGCAAACGCTTCCGGCGCGGTCGGGTCCGCGGCGGTCCCGGGGAAGGGAACTGCCACGCGCCGCGCGCAGGGTCTCCCTGAGGAGCGGTTAGGCATTGTCAATTGTCAACAACTTGCTGGCGCCGGGGCCCAGCCGGGACCGACCTCGGAGGCGGTGGGGGCGGGCTTGCGTGAGAGGAAAAGGCCCGAGGCGGGGGGTGTGGGCAGCGCCGGTGGGGCTTCGGGAAGGCGAGCCAAGCGACCTTTGTTAACAATTGCCCCGGGGCCGAAAGGCCCCCAGTGGTTGGCGGTCCCGCCCCGCATGCCCCCTCCGTTTGTTCTCCCGCGTCCGCTGGTACTGTCGCTGGCCCTGCTGGCCGGCGGCCTTCCCTCCGTGGCCGCCGCGCCCCCGGACGTGGTGTTCATCCTCGCCGACGACCTGGGCTGGGGCGACCTGCGCTGCTACGGCAACCCGGTGGTCGACACGCCGGCCCTCGACGCGCTGGCGGCCGTGGGGATCCGTTTCACCGCGCACTACTCGCCCTCCTCCCTCTGTGCGCCGGCGCGCGCGGGCTACCTCACGGGCCGGTACAATCACCGGACCGGTGCGGTCGACGTGCCGAGCAACCGCGGCCTCGACCGGCTGGACCTCGCCGAGCGGACCTTCGGCGACCACTTCCGGCGCGCGGGGCACGCGACCGCCCTGATCGGGAAGTGGCACAACGGCGCGTACTGCCGCGACCTTCTCCCGCCCCGCCGCGGCTTCGACCGCTTCGTCGGCTACGCGAACGGCGGCCAGGACTACTGGCGCTGGAACCTGCTGCACGACGACGCGGCCTTC
>SYDD01000363.1 GCA_005786775.1 Opitutaceae bacterium | reverse complement strand
CCGTGGATCGTGCGCTTCCCCGGCCGCGTCCCGGCGGGTGCGGTGAGCGATGTCCCGTTCATCGGCACGGACCTGCTGCCGACCCTCGCGGCCGCCACCGGCGCGCGGCTCCCTGCGGGCGTGACGCTGGACGGGCGCAACTTCTGGCCCGTGTGGCGGGGCGAACCCGCCGCGACCGAGCTGCTCACCCGGCCGCTGCTCTGGCACTTCCCGTACTACCATCCCGAGACCAACTTCGCGGCGGCGCGGGCGGCGATCGGCGTGGATGATTTCGCCGTCAGCCAGACCCGGCCCCACGCCGCCCTGCGCCTGGGCGACTGGAAGCTGCGGCACCACTTCGAGGGCGCGCGCGACGAGCTGTACCACCTCGGGCGCGACCCCGGGGAGCAGACGGATCTCGCCGCGCGCGAGCCGGCACGGACCCGCGAGCTCCGCCGGCGGCTGGACGCGGCCCTCGACGAGGCCGGCGCGCGGCGGCCGGAGCGGGGCGTCCCCTGACCCGTGGCGTGCCGCTCAGAAGCGGCCGCTCACTCCGGCGGTCACCGTCACCCCCGGGATGCGCACCTCGGAGATCTGGTCGGCGATCCCGCGGTAGAACGACTGCGGCGCGTTGAAGAGGTTGCCGACGTCGAGCGAGAGCGTAACCGCGGGGCGGAGCTGGTAGGCCACGCCCGCATTCACGATCGTGCGCCGGTTCGTGTACTGGTTGCGCCCGGAGCCCGCGGCGGTGAAGGCGTTGAGGTACTCGCCGGTGCGGTTCCACACCACGCGGGCGCTGAAGCCGCCGTGGCGCCAGTGCAGGTTAGCGTTTCCCGTGAAGGGGACGAAGCCGGGCACCTCGCCGGACTTGCGCTCGTCGGTGCCGCCGAAGTTCCCCCGGGTGTCGAGGAACGTGAAGTTGGCGCCGCCGCCGACCCCGCGCAGCCAGCCCGGCAGGAAGGTAAACTGCTGCTGGTAGCTGAGTTCCCAGCCGCGGACGCGGGCCGAGCCGAGGTTGCGCGTCGTGAGGAGGCTGAAGCCCGCGTACTCGCCGTTGTAGCCGTTGTCCGGCCCGGATGGCACGGTCCCGGAGAGGATTCCGGAGACAAAGTAATCGGTGATGCGCTTGTCGAACCACGAGACGGACAGGTTGCCGACCGGCTCGAAGTAATACTCGAGGGAGGCGTCCCAGCTGGTGGCCATCCGCGGGCGCAGCGAGGGGTTGCTGATGGTGAGCGTCTGCGCCTGCTCATTCACCGTCTCGCTGGGCATCAGGTTGGAGAGCGGGGGCCGGCCAAAGCTGGTCGACCAGCTCACGCGGCCCTTAAGGTTAGACAGGAAGTCGTGCGTGACGTGCGCGCTGGGGAAGGACTTGGTGTAGCGCCCGGAGAGCTCGCGGCGGTTCGCCTCGTAATCGCGCCGCGCGGCGCCGGCCGGATCGGCCGCCTGCTGCGCCGCGGTGCTCCCGACGCGCCCGCGCACCCAGCCCCAGCTCTCGTCCTCGGTCGCCTCGGTCCGGATCCCCGCCAGGAGGCCGGTGGCGCCGAACCGCCCCTGCGCCATCAGGTAACCGGCGGTCACCGTCTCGGTCGCGAGCCGGGCGCCGGTGTAACGGGAGGACTCGTAGAAGTAGAGGTCCTCGCGCCAGAGCGCGGAGTCGAGCGGGGTGCGGTTGCGCGCCACCGCGTGCGCGCTGATTCGCGGGAGGCTCAGGCCCATCTGGCGGTCGCCGAACACGGCGATCGACGGGTCGACGGGTAGCTGCGCGGCGCTGGTGCCAGTGAAGTTGAAGCGGCGGTTCTTGGTCACGCGGGTGCCCGCGATCTCCTCGCGCCAGCGGAGGCCTGCCTTGACGAACGTCGCGTTCAGCCCGGCGAGGCGCAGGCGGGCGTTGCCGCGCAGCTCCCGGATCTCGTGGAGGGGCTTGTTGTCGTTGAAGAGGTAGGTCGCCGGCCGATAGCTGGCGGCGCTCGCGAGGTCCGGCCCGCCGGCCTGAATGAAGCGCGGATAGAGGTCGGACCGCGTGCGGTCGAGGATCCAGCCCACGCCCGTCGCCTGGATCGTGAGGTCACCGCCGTCGCCCGAGCCGCTGCTGATGCCGTCGAGGCTGACCACGCCGTTGTAGTCGAGCTCGAGGGGGCCGAACCGATGCTCCGCGCCGAGGTCGAGGTGGCGCTGGCGGTGGAAGAAATTGGACATCTGCGACTGCAGCGAGACGGTCGAGGCCGCGACCGGGCGCACCTGCGTCACGCGGTCGGTGAAGCCGGGGATGACACCGGAGGCCGGTCCCGGGACGGTGGCCTGGTTGCCGGTGAAGGCGCGGAAGTAGTAGCGGAGGCGGAAGCGCTCGAAGGCGTCGTTGAAGATGTAGTTCAGCGAGAGCTTGGTGCTCTCGGAGAGGCGGTAGTCGAACTTCAGGTTGAGGCTCGATTGCTTGCGGTTGTTGTAATTGTCCTGGGTGCGGAAGTCCCAGAGGTAGGCGGGCGCCACGTTGGTGTTCTGGAAGTCGCGCGTGGTGCTGAAGAAGCCGACCGCCTGCTCGCTGTAGAACAGGTTGAGCGCCATCCCGAGGTTCCGTTCGCCGCCCAGCACGCTGAAGACCTCCTGCCAGGCGACGTTGAGCAGCGGGTGGGTACGGTGCTGCTCGCGGAGCGGGATCTGCTGCGTGCCCGGCGGGGCGACGCGGGCCGAGAAATTGTAGGTGATGCGCCGCTTCTCCTTCATCCCGAGGGGCGAGCGGCTCTTCAAGTTCACCGTCCCGCCGAGCGAGCCGGCCTCCTTGTCGGGCGTGTGCCCCTTGGTGACCTCGAGGGACTCGAACATCGAGCCGGTGATCGTGTGGATGCGCGTCTGGCGGGAGTCGCCGCCCTGGCTGCCCAGCAGGGCGCCGTCGACGGTGATGGTGTTGCTGCCGGGCCCCATCCCCCGGATGGTGAAGCCGACGATGTTGCCCTCGTCGCTCAGGTTGCCCGCCACGCCGGGCAGGAGCACCGCGAGCTCGCTCGCGTTCATGTTCGGGAGGTTCCCGTAGGCGTCGAGCGCGACCACGTTCTTCACGTTCGGCGCGTTGCGCTGGGCGGTCAGCGCGGCCGCGTTGCCCTCGCGCTCGCCGGTGACGGTGAAGGTGTCGAGGCGGTAGATCGCCGCGGTGAGGTCGAAGCTCCGGGTGACGGCCGCCGCGCCGGCGACGGTCACGCTCGCGCGGGCCGGGTCGAGGCCGAGGTAACTGGCGACGAGCTCGTGGGTGCCGTCGGGAACGTCCGTGAGCACGTAACGGCCGGTCGCGTCGGTGAGGGCGGACAGGCCAAGGCGGGGCACCTCCACGCGCGCGCCCTCGAGGAGGTTGCGGGTCGCGGCGTTGCTGATGGTGCCGGTCACGGTGCCGGCGAACGCGGGGAGCGCGGGCAGGAGGGCGGCGGCGAGGAGGAGGGGGCGGAGCAGGCGGTTCATCGGGTGCAGGGTTTTGGCGGATGAAGGGGGGGATTGCCGCGGTCCGGGAACGGGGGCGGGGCGTGCCGTCGGGCCCGGGCCCGCATCGGTTACTTCCGGGCGTGGTCGCGGGCGAGGTGTTCGGCGAGGATGTCGTGGCCGAAGTCGCCCTTGAACTCCCGGAAGACCGTGTGGCTGTGGTTCGCCTGGTTCTGGAAGTTGTCGAACTCGATCAGGAAGGTCGGCCCCTGGATCCGGTAGTAGGTGGCCTTGCCGCGGTCGAGGCCGCCGGCCCAGGCGAAGGTGATGCGGTCCAGCCCGGCGGCGGAGATCTCGGCAAATTTCTCCGCCGCAAGCTCGGGCCGCCAGCGGCCGAGGTAAAGCCGCACGAGGGCCAGGAGCTGCTCGCGCTGGGCGGGATTCATCCGCGCGGCGGGCAGGCCGGCGGG
>SYDD01000362.1 GCA_005786775.1 Opitutaceae bacterium | reverse complement strand
CCTCGACGGCGGTTCGACGACCTTCGCCGTGGCGCGCCTGCTGGTGAAGAAACAGGTACAGGTGATCACGAACTCCCTGCCCGTGGCCGCCCTGTTCGGGGAGTTCGGGGCCGGCGAGACAATTGTCACGGGGGGCAGCATTCTCGCCCGGCAAGGCATGCTTGTTGGTCCCGCCTGCGAGGCGGCGCTCGAACAGGTGCACGCGGACCTCGCAATCCTCGGCGGCACGGGGGTCACCGAGCGCGGCGTCTGGAACCACAACGCGCTTCTCATCAGCACCCAGCGCCGGATGATCGCGGCGGCGGAACGGACCGTGTTCGCCCTCGATGCATCGAAATTCGGCCGGAAGGCACTGAGCCTGACCACGCCGTTCGGGCCGCGGATCAACATCGTGACTGACACGCCGCCCACCCCCGCCGTCACCGCGGCAATTACGGCCGCGGGCGCGCGACTCACGCTCGCCAGCGGCTAAGCCCGCCTAATTTCCCCGCGCGGTTGCCTTTAGCGTCACAGCCCGCTTGCTCCGCGCGTGCCCGCCTCCGCGCCCACCTCCCGACCTGCCCAGGACTGCATCCGGCTCCGCGGCGTCCGCCAGCACAACCTGCAGGGTTTCGATCTCGATCTGCCCCTCGGCCGCTTCGTCGTGGTCACCGGGCTGAGCGGCGCGGGTAAGTCCTCCCTAGTGTTCGATACGCTGCACGCCGAGGGCCAGCGCCGATACGTCGAGACCTTTAGCGCGTACACCCGCCAATTCCTTGAGCTACTGCCCGCACCCCGCGTGGACCGGGTAGAGAACATCCGGCCGTCGATCGCCATTGAGCAGACCAACACCGTGCGTACCTCCCGGTCCACGGTCGGGACGATGACCGAGCTGACCGACTACGCGAAGGTCTGGTTCACCCACGTCGCGAGCTGCATTGATCCGGCGACCGGGCAAACGGTGCGGGACGACCACCCGGCCGCGGTCTGGGAACACGCGCGCGCGCGCTCGGGCCGAAGCGCCCTGGTAGTGGCCTTCCGGGTGATGCGTCCCGCGTCGCTGACCTGGGCCGAGATCCTCGCGGGCCTGCAGGCGCAGGGATACGTTCGCGTCCTGCTGCCCCAAGCCGCGGGCGGCTGGGCCGCCTGCCGGCTTACCGAGCTCGCGGCGGACTCCTCACCACTCGGGGAAGGCGATCAGCTGCTGGTGGCGCAGGATCGATTGGCGCTGGCGGAAGACCAGCGCACCCGGTTCCTCGAGGCCGCCGAGAAGGCGTACCATTTCGGCCGCGGCGAGCTGGAAATTTTTAGCGAGGAGCACAGTCGCCTCGAGTCGGCGGGCCGGTATTCTCGCGGCCTGCGCTCCCCCGCGACAGGACAGGTATTCCGTCCGGCCACGCCGTCGCTTTTCTCGTTCAATTCGCCCTTAGGTGCCTGCCCCCGGTGCAAAGGCTTTGGTCGAATTCTGGAGCTCGATCCCGCGCTCGCCATTCCCGACCACTCGCTGTCTCTCGCCCAAGGCGCGATCCGATGCTGGGAGAGTGAAGTCTACGGCGGTTCGAAGCGGGACCTGCTCCGCTGCGCCCGTCGTCAACGGGTACCGACCGAAATCCCCTTCTCCCGACTCACTGAGGCCCAGCGGCGCTGGGTGCTGGAAGGAGAACCCGGCGCCGACGACGCAGGCGGCGCTGATGCGTGGTATGGCCTGCACGGCTTCTTCCGCTGGTTGGAACGTAACACGTACAAAATGCACGTGCGGGTGTTTCTCTCCCGCTACCGCGCGGCGCTTCCCTGCCCGGACTGTAGCGGCGCGCGCCTCCAGCCAGAGGCCCTCTACTGGCGCTGGCGCGGCCGCACCCTCCCGGAGCTCTACCAAATGTCTGTCGCCGAGCTGCGTGGCCTGTTGGCGGAGGCGATCGATGCGCCGCCCAAGTCTGCGGAGGCCGCCGGCGTCGCCCGCACGGCGATGCTGACCCGCCTGCGTTACCTTGAGGAAGTGGGGTTGGGACACCTGACGCTCGACCGTCCATCGCGTACGCTCTCCGGGGGTGAGGTCGCACGGGTCAACCTCACCGCCTGCCTCGGAACCTCGTTGGTCGACACCCTATTTGTGCTCGATGAGCCCAGTGTCGGCCTCCATCCGCGCGACGTGCACCGTCTCCTCGGCGTGATCCGCCGCCTAGTCGACGCCGGTAATACGGTTGTGGTCGTAGAGCACGACGAAACAATGATCCGCGCCGCGGACCAGGTGATCGAGGTCGGCCCCGAGCCAGGCCGTCGTGGCGGCCGAATCGTCTTCCAGGGTTCCGTCCCCGAAATACTCGTGCACCCAGAGAGCCTCACCGGCCGCTACCTGTCTGGCCGAGCCGGCGGCTCCGCGTTATCGCCCCGCCGAGCGGTTCCAGCCGACCACCCATGCTTGCGGCTCGAGGGCGTGACGCGGCATAACCTGCGAGATCTCCACGTGCGCGTGCCCATGGGACGCCTGGTGTGCTTAAGCGGTGTTTCCGGCTCTGGCAAATCCACCCTCCTCGATGCCGCGCTCCATCAAGGTCTGCTCCGCCAGCGCGGCCTTCCGGCGGAAGAGCCCGCCATCATCGGGAGGCTGACGCTGGACCAGCCGATCGGGGAGATCGTGCTGGTGGATCAATCCCCTCTGAGCCGCACTCCGCGGTCAACGCCGGTGCTTTACGTCGAGGCGTGGGACCTCGTGCGGGAGCTGTATGCAGCGACCCCGGACGCGCGGGCCGCCGGCCTCGGGGCCTCCGCATTTTCCTTCAACGGGGGGGAGGGACGG
>SYDD01000059.1 GCA_005786775.1 Opitutaceae bacterium | reverse complement strand
GGCGGCGAGAAAAAGCGCTGCGAGATCCTGCAGATGGCGATGCTGGAACCCAAGATGGCCGTGATGGACGAGACCGACTCCGGCCTAGACATCGACGCCCTGCGGATCGTTTCTGAAGGCGTGAACGCCCTCCGCGGACCGGGACTCGGGGTGCTGATGATCACCCACTACCAGCGCCTCCTCAGCTACATTGTGCCGGACTTCGTGCACGTGATGTACGACGGCCGCATCGTGAAGAGCGGCGACAAGTCCCTGGCACTCGAGCTCGAGAGCCGCGGTTACGACTGGGTAAAGCAGGAGCTCGCGGCCCTCCCCGCCTGAACCCCGGCATAACCACATGAAGAGCCTCATCGACAGCGGCCCCGCCGCCACCGTGGAAAATCCCGTCGCCGGGATCGACCAGACTAAGGGCGATTTCACCTACAATGTCGCCTACGAGTTCGACGCCGGCACCGGCCTGAGCGCGCGCACGGTCGACTACATCAGTTCCGTAAAGAAGGAAGCGGACTGGATCCGCGCCTTCCGCCACCAGGCACTGCAGGTGTTCCAGTCCAAGCCGATGCCCACCCACTGGGCGACGCGTGACCTCGAGAATATCGATTTCGACCGCATCCGGTACTATCTCGCGAGCGGTCAGAAGCCGAAACGCACGTGGGACGAAGTGCCCGAAGACATCAAGCGCACCTTCGAGCGCCTAGGCATCCCGGAGCAGGAAAGGAAGTTCCTCGCCGGGGTGGAGGCGCAGTTCGACTCCGAGGCGGCTTACTCGAATATCAAGGAGATCGTCGCCAAGCAGGGCGTCATCTTCGTGAACTCCACCGAGGGGCTCCGTGAACATCCCGAGCTGTTCCGCCGCTGGTTTGGCAAGGTCATCCCGACCGGGGACAATAAGTTTTCCGCCCTCAACAGCGCGGTGTTCTCAGGCGGCTCTTTCATCTATGTGCCCCCCGGGGTGAAGGTCGCGCAGCCGCTACAGGCTTACTTCCGCATCAACGCGGAGAACTTTGGTCAGTTCGAGCGTACCCTCATCATCGCCGACGAGGGCTCCGAGGTCACCTACATGGAGGGCTGCACTGCCCCCAAGTTCTCCACCGCTACGCTCCATAGCGCCGTGGTCGAGCTCGTCGCGCTCAAGGGCGCGAAGATCCAGTACATCACCGTTCAGAACTGGGCGAATAACGTGTTCAACCTCGTGACGAAGCGCGGGCTCGCGCACGAGGAAGCCGAGATCAAGTGGATCGACTGCAACATCGGTTCCCGCCTCACGATGAAGTATCCCGGAGTCGTCCTGAAGGGCCGCAAAGCGCGCGGGGAGGTCATCTCTATCGCCCTCGCCAACGACGGCCAGCATCAGGACACCGGCGCGAAGATGATTCACGCCGCAGACGAGACGACCTCCAACGTCGTCTCCAAATCCATCAGTGTGGGCCAGGGCCGGTCCACCTACCGCGGTCAAGTGCACATCCCGAAGCGCCTCCGCGGCTGCCGGAACAACACCGAGTGCGACGCCCTGCTCATCAACACCAACAGCCGCACGGACACCTACCCCGCTATCACCGTCCGCGGCGACCGCAACTCCGTCCAGCACGAGGCCAGCGTCTCCAAGGTCAGCGAGGATATGATCTTCTATATGCAGCAGCGCGGACTGACCGAGGGCCAAGCAATGAGCCTGGCGGTAAATGGCTTCATCAACGATCTCGCCCGCCAGTTTCCGATGGAATATTCTGTCGAGCTCAAGCGACTGATTGATCTGGAGATGGAAGGTAGCGTCGGCTGACCCGCGGACCGCCATGACCCCCACGACCGCCCCCCTCGCACCCGCGCCGGTCGGCGCCTTCACCCGCGCCGCCTTCGAGGCCCACCTCGCTTCACTGCCCCCACTCCCAGAGTGGTGGATCGCCCGCAAACGGGCCGCCTTCGAGCGCTTCGCCACGCTACCCCTCCCGGTCCGCACGGACGAGTCTTGGCGTTTTAGCAACGTAGCCGGCCTCAGCCTAGATGGCTTTGCTCCGCCGGCCGCGGCCCGCGCCGTACCCTTCGCCAGCATCGGCATCAGCAAGGCCGCCCGGCTCATCTTCGCTAACGGCCGTCTCTTTTCCCGCGAGATCCTCGCCCCTGATCTGGGCCGCCGGGGGGTGGTGGTCGACACGCTGCAGAACGCCCTGCGCGAACACGAAGACTTGGTGCGGGAACACCTTCTCGCCCACCCCCCCCGCCTCGGCTCGGGCAAGTTCTCCGCCCTCCACGAGGCGTTCCTGCTGGACGGAGCCTTCATTCATGTGCCCCGGGGGGTCGAATTGGAACTGCCAATCGGGATCTTCTCGTTCGCGCTCGGCGACCATGCCGCCGTCTTCCCCCACACGCTGGTGATCGCCGAAGAGGGCGCGCGGGTCACCGTCATCGATTACTTCGGGTCCCAAGACGACACGGAGCGGCAACTCACCGTCGGCGCCAACGACCTCTATGCCGGCCACCGCGCCCGAATCACGTACGTGGGCAAGCAGGACTGGAGCCGCCAAGCCCTCGCGCTCCAATCCAACTCCACCGTCGTGCGCCGCGAAGCGAGCGTGCAGTCGCTCAATCTTCACCTCGGGGCCCGCCAAGCCCGGCATGAGTCCCATTCGCAGCTGCAGGCACCTGGCGCCTACTCGGAGATGCTCTCGCTCACCGTTGCACGCGAAGAACAGGAGTTCGACCAGCGGACCCTGCAGATCCACCAGGCGCCCAACACCCGCTCGGATCTCCTCTACAAAAACGCGCTGCTCCAGAAAGCCCGCACGATCTTCTCCGGACTGATCGTAGTCGATCCGGACGCGCAGAAGACCGATGCCTACCAGAGCAACCGTAACCTAATGCTCAGCGACGAGGCGGAGGCCAATTCCCTGCCCGGTCTCGAGATCCAAGCGAACGACGTCCGCTGCACCCACGGTGCCACCACGTCTCGCATCGATCCCGAGCAGGAATTCTACCTCCAGACCCGCGGCATCCCGAAGCGAGCAGCGGATGAGCTGCTGACCTTCGGCTTCTTCGAGGAGGTGCTCAACCGCCTCAGCCAAGACGACCTGCACGCTGCGCTCCGCACGCTGATCCAAAACAACTTCTCCGGAGAAGAGGTCGCCCGATGAACCGCGAGCGCACGCTTTCCCGCGACGTCGTCGCGACGCAGATTCCCTCAGGGGACAAACAGACCCTGCCGCAGCATGCGCGCGTCTTTCTCCACCAAACCCTCGGCGGAAGCTACACGGTGCAGACCGATTTCGGGCTCTTCCGCATCGATGGGCGGGATGGAGACGCGCTGGGCGAGCAGGTCACGGCCGCGGCGGTGTCCGCGACCACCCTCGCGGACGGCGCGCCGGACCCGGAGGCCATCTGGGCCCAGCTGCGCCAGGTTTACGACCCGGAAATCCCGGTGAACATCGTCGACCTCGGACTCGTCTACACCATGGAGGTTGTGAAAGTCGCCGAGCCGGAGCCGGGTTACCGAGTGGATGTGGCGATGACCTTGACCGCCCCCGGATGTGGGATGGGTCCAGCAATCGCCGAGGACGCGAAGGGTAAGATCCTGCTTGTCCCTGGCGTCGACGCGGCCGACGTGCGCATCACCTGGGAACCACCTTGGAATCAGCAGATGATCTCCGAGGAGGGAAAAATGAAACTGGGGCTAATCTGAACCCGGGCGGGTTGAAACCCGGGTAGACCCGCGCGAGAAAATCCTTCCCACGGGTTCAGGCACGCTGCACAACCACGGCGTGTCCGCCCCTCAGATCATCGGCTCCGCGGAGGTTCAAGCCGCGATCGGCAGGCTGGCCGCCGCGATCACGGCGCGCCACCCCGACCCGCGGGGACTTGTACTGCTGGGTATAGCCAACGGCGGGATCGAACTCGCCCGCCGCCTCGGCGAACGCCTGTGCCTGACCGCTGGCGTCGTGGACATCGCTTTTCACCGCGATGACTTCGGCTCCCAACCGATCCCGAAGGAGACCACCTCCAGCCGCATCCCGGGCGAAGTTCAAGGGGCGACAGTGATCTTAGTTGACGATGTGCTTTTCACGGGTCGGACGGTGAAGGCCGCCCTCAACGAGATCTTCGACCACGGCCGCCCCGAGGCGGTTGAGCTCGCGGTGCTGGTTGACCGCGGCTGCCGGCGGCTACCCTTCGCCGCCGACCACCTCGGGCTGCGAGTGCCCGCCGCCGAAAACCAGCGAGTCTCCGTCCGCCTCGACCCCTCCGACCGAAGGCGGGACGAGATCCGCATCGCGCCGTCCAAACGCTGATTCCCCGCGCCACCCTATGTCCTGGCAACGCCGCCACCTGCTCACCGTCGAGGAGCTCACCCTCACGGAACTGGAGCAGATCCACGCCACCGCCGCCGCCTTTAAGCGCACCCTAAGTCGCAACATGCGCAAGGTGCCTGCTCTGCGCGGCAAGACCATCGTTAACCTCTTCCTCGAGCCCAGCACTCGGACGCGGATGGCGTTCGAAATGGCCGCCAAGCGCCTGAGCGCCGACGTGATCTCGCTCGACGGCGCCAGCAGCAGCGCCACGAAGGGCGAAACGCTGCGCGACACGGCCGAGAACATCCAGGCGCTGCAGGCGGACATGATCGTAATCCGTCACGCCGCCGCGGGATCGCCGCTCTACCTGTCCCGGCTGCTCGACATCCCCGTCATCAACGCAGGCGACGGGGCGCACGAGCACCCGACCCAGGGCCTCCTCGATACCTTCACCATGAAAGAGCACCTTGGTTCCCTGAAGGGCCGCAAGGTGGTCATCCTCGGGGACATTCTCTTCAGCCGAGTCGCCCGCTCCAACATCCACGCCCTCACCAAGCTCGGCGCGGACGTGACGCTTGTCGGCCCCTCCACGCTCGTACCAGCTTGGTTCACGCACCTCGGCGTTAAGGTGAGCCACGACCTCCGGGGCGCCCTCGCGGACGCCGAGGTCGTGATGCTGCTGCGCATTCAGCACGAGCGGCAGGCGGCGGGCCACTTCCCGTCGCTCGGCGAATACACGGGAATGTTCGGGCTGAACAAAACCCGCGCCTCGTGGCTCAATCCCAAAGCCATTATCATGCACCCCGGACCCATCAACCGCGGGGTGGAGATCGACAGCGAACTCGCCGACGGCGAGCGCAGCGTAATTCTCCAACAGGTGACGAACGGGATCGCCGTGCGAATGGCCGTCCTCTACCTTTGCGCCGGCGGTCAGCCGGAGCAAGTCAGCCCCGTCGCCTAGGAAAAGCCATGCCCGCCCTCTGGATCCAAAACGCCCGGGTGATCGATCCCGCGTCACGCCGCGACGCCCTCGGGGACCTGTTCCTTGATCGGGGTCAGATCGTCGCCCCGCTTTCGGCCGCCGCGCGGAAACGCGCCCGCCGAATCGACGCTCGCGGCCTGGTGGCCTGCCCCGGATTAGTCGACGTGCACGTTCACTTTCGGGAACCCGGCCAGACCCACAAGGAGACCATCGCCACCGGCTCCCGCGCCGCGGCGGCCGGCGGATTCACCTCCGTGGTCTGCATGCCCAACACTTCCCCGGTGGCCGACAACAGCGGGACCATCCAGCTGATGAAGGACGTCATCGCGCGGGACGCGGTGGTGCGCGTGTACCCCACCGGGTGCATTACCGTGGGGATGAAGGGCCAGATCCTAGCGCCCATCGGCTCCCTCAAGCGCGCGGGTGTAGTCGCGATCACTGACGACGGCGAGTGCGTCCAGTCCAATGACCTGATGCGCCGCGCCGTCGAATACGCCCGGATGTTCTCCTTGCCGGTGATGGACCACTGCCAGGACTACTCGATGACGCAGGGCGCCGTGATGAACGAGGGCGTGGTGTCGACTCGCCTCGGTCTCCGTGGCTGGCCGCACGCGGCGGAGGACATCATCGTCGCGCGGAACATTATCCTCGCCGAACAGACCGGCGCCCACATCCATCTCCAGCACATCTCCTCGCGCTACTCGGTGGACCACATCCGACGCGCCAAGGCCCGCGGAGTCCGCGTCACCGCCGAAGCGACGCCGCACCACCTCGCCCTGACCGAGGAGGCTCTCGCGGGATATGACACGCACTTTAAGATGAACCCGCCGCTTCGCACCGAGGCGGACCGCCAATCGATCATCGCTGGGCTGCGCGACGGCACGCTCGATATCATCGCCACCGATCACGCGCCACATACCGACTACGAGAAGGATAAGGAGTTCGACTATGCTCCCAATGGGATCCTCGGCCTCGAGACGGCGCTGCCCGTCTGCCTGGACGTGCTGATGCGGCAGGCCCGCTTTAAGCTCAGCCGCGTCGTCGACCTAATGACCCGCCGCCCCGCCGCGATCGTCGACCTCCCAGCTGGCACGCTCGCTGAGGGTGCGGCCGCGGATGTCTGCCTTTTCGACCCAGAGGAGACGTGGCGCTACGACGCCAAGGCTGGCCAGAGCAAGTCTTCGAACTCGCCGTGGTCGGGGCGCGAACTCCGGGGCCGGGTGCGCACGACCATCGTCGGCGGCAAGGTTGTTTACACGGACGGTCGCATCACCGCCTGAGGCGGACCCGCCCGCGCGCGACCTCCCGTGACGCCCCCGCTCTCGCCGTTCGCGACGCTCGTTTTAGCGTTCGAGTTCGGCTGCGTTATCGCCGGCCTAATCCTGCTCTGGCGGCACGGGCTCTCCCCGGCTGCCCGCGCCACGCCGCCGCGCCTCTCCGCATGGAACGCGCCCTGGCCGGAATTTCTAACCTTCGCGGCGAGCGTTCTGCTCAGCACCTTTCTCTTCGCCGCGCTCGCAGGATTAATTTCACGTCAGGCCGGGGTTTCTGGCCACGCGGCCACGATCGCCAATGGTGCCGGCGCCCAGCTCGGGATGCTGCTTGGAGTGCTGCTTCACCACCACATCCTCGCCCCCGGAGGTCGCACGCCGCATTCCGCGGCCGGGACGCTGCTGCGCTCGGGGATCGTCACCTTCCTCTCCGCGCTACCTCTACTGTTACTGACCGCGCAACTCTGGGAATTCGCGCTGCGGGCGGCGGGCCTACCCGTGGCGCGGCAAGATCTGATTCGCATCCTCACCGAGATCGAGTCGCCCGCCCTGATCGCCGCAATGGTGATCCTCGCCGTGGGGTTCGCTCCGCTCACGGAGGAGCTGATCTTCCGCGGGGGCGTTTTCCGCTACCTTCGGACCCGGTGGCCGCGCTGGTCGGCGCTTCTTTTGCCTTCCGTCTTCTTCGCGGCGCTGCACGTCAACTGGTCAACCCTTGAAGGTCTCTCCAGCGCGCTGCCGCTGGTCGTACTCGCGATGGTCTTCTCCCTCGCCTACGAGCGCACGGGACAACTCGGCACGGCCGTGGTGGCGCACGCCTGCTTCAACCTGAACACCCTGCTCGTCCTCTTCGCCGGGCTGGCCCCTGATTAACGTGCACCCGTTTGCCCCCGGCCCGCGCGACCGCGTCGCTGCCCTCGGCGAGGGCGCCCTGATCGCCGCCATCCGGCGATGGTTAGGCAACGTCTGCCCACCCGCCCCGGCGGGAATCGGAGATGATTGCGCCGTTTTGCCACCCGCAAAGCGGCATCAGCTCCTGACGGTGGACCCCGTGATCTTCGGCCGCCATTTCGACGCCAAGGTGCCGCCGTCAGCCGTAGGCGCCAAGCTACTGAAGCGCAACCTCAGCGATATCGCCGCGATGGGCGGAAGACCCCGCGTCGCCGTTGTTTCTCTCTGCCTCGACCGCGCCACGAGCGTTGCCTGGCTGCAGGAGTTTCACCGCGGGCTCGCTGCCACCGCGCGACGCCACGGGGTCGCGCTGGTCGGAGGCGACGTCGCAGAAGCGCCCCGCGTGCTGATTGCGAGCCTCACCTTGCTGGGCGAGGGCGCTGGCCCCCGCGTGCTCACCCGGACTGGCGCGCGCTCCGGCGACTGGATCGCTGTCACTGGCCGGCTCGGAGGCAGCCTGACCTCAGGGCACCACCACCGCTTCACGCCCCGACTTGCCGAGGGCCGATGGCTGGCCCGACACCCCGAGATCCGTTCGATGATGGATCTCAGCGATGGGCTGGCAAAGGATCTGACCGCGCTGACGCCCCGCGGCTCCCGGGCCGCGCTCGACCTCGCCGCGGTTCCTCGACGGCGCGGCTGTACTCTCACGGCCGCGCTGGGCGACGGTGAGGACTACGAGCTCCTTTGCGCGATCAGCGCTAGCGCCGATCTGGTTGCCTTGCGGCAGAAGTGGCGGCGACGTTTTCCGACCCTGCCGCTGACCGTAATTGGAAGATTCGTGAAAAACCCGGACCTGACGACCGCAACGAACGCTTTGCCCGTCTCCGGCTATGAGCATTTTAGACCAACTTCTTGAGGGGATCACCACCCGCGACCCGGTCGCCACCCGCGCGCTCGCCGCAGAGTTCGCGCGAGGCCTAGCTCCGGGAACCGTGCTCGCGCTGCACGGAGACCTCGGGGTCGGCAAGACGACCTTCGTGCAAGGTCTGGCCCACGGTCTCGGCATCACTGGTCCAGTGACCAGCCCCACGTTCAATCTCTTCACCCTTCACCGTGGGCCGGTTAATCTCGTCCATCTTGACGCCTACCGACTAAGTTCCGCGCGAGAATTCGAGCAACTCCTGCTCGACGAGTTTCTCGCCTCCCCATGGGTGCTCGCGGTGGAGTGGCCTGAGCGGATCGCCGCAGCGATCCCGCCGGAAGCCCTGCATCTAGAGCTACGGATCGAGCCGGATCAGAGCCACCGCTTCCAGCTCCGCCGCCGGGATGCGCCGGAACTAGCGCCTCAGGCCTGAGCGGCCGGAGGCGTCTCTTCGGAGGCCGGGGCGGACTCCGCGGAAGCAGCTTCCGTTACTTGCGGAGCGGCGCCCTCGGCCGGGGCCGGGGCCCCCTCGCCCTCGGCGGCAGCCGCCAAGCCAGAGGCCACCTCCGGGAAGTTCTCGGGATCATGATCCTCCGCCTCGATCTCTTTCTTGCGCGCCTCGACAATAGGCGGCGGAGCGAAAAGCCGACCGTCGATGAACTCGGTCACGTAGCCCTCGCGCACCAGCCAGAGCAAATCGCCCTGCAGGCGAGCCACGCGCGCGCGATCCTCCGCGGACGGACCAGCGGGCGCCGCTTCACCGCCCTCGGCGGCGGCAGGCGCCGCGACGGACGCGAGGCCGAGGAACTTCCCGGGCAATTCACCGGCGCGCACCATCGGGTTGGCCTCGATGAAGGAGATCAGAGATCCGATACTGTCGGCGAAGGTCTGGCCCGGTACTCGGAACCGGCGCTTCACCGCGCAAACATAGGAAATGCCTTTGGAGCCCTTCTTGAAGATCGTGAAGTGCTCGCGGCGGAGACGCCCCCGCAGCGCATTTGCGGTGTCGAGGGGGAAGCGACGCTGCCGCTCCAGCGCGCCCTCGACGGCGCGACGAATCTCTCCCGGGGGCAGGTTCTCGATCAGCTGCCCCTTGAAGCGCACGGACTCTGCGGTGCGCACGACCTTATCCCGGGCCTGCGTCAGCAGGTGCAGGCGGGCGTCCTCGAGGGTGTCAAAGAAAGGTCCAACCGGCGCTTCAACCGCGGGAGTCGGAACGTCCGTCGCGGGAGACTCCGTTGCCGCCGGCGTGGTCTCGGCTGCTGACTCCGCGGGCGCCGAACCTTGTGCGGTAACCTTCCAGGTGTAACGCACCGTGCGCCGCATCTGGTCGAGCCACTGCTTGACGATCTCCGGATCGCGGACCGTCTCGATGCGACTCTTGAAGGCCTCGAAGGCCATCCGGGAGCCCACCTTGGCCGCGTAATGCTGCTGGAGGATCTGGCCGTAACGGTGGTAATTCGGGGGCCCGAGGAGCTCACCCGTCAGCCCGCAGCGGTTAATGACCAAGAAGTTTCCTTTCGGAGGGTCCACCTCAACCTCCGCCTTGGTGAAGAAGGAGTCCAGATGCCGGGCGAGCACGTGGGCGACGGCTGCCTCGTCGGACTCAAAAGGCAGCCCATCCGGAACCGAAACGTGCACCACGGGACGCGAGACTGGGGCCGCCTGCGCGCCAGCGCCGGGCTGATCGCCCGCCACCCGGGGCGCAAGCACCACGATGAAGCGGTCGTCCTTCGCTACCACCGTACGGGCGATCTCGAAAAGTTCCACTGTGCGGCAGGACTTCCGAATCGTCTGCGACAAGGTCGCGAAACTGGTGTCCTCCGGGTAGAAAGTCGCCGTGAAATACGGGCTCTCGTACGGCCCACGCTCCATCATCGGACGCCCACCGAAACCGCCGCTCCCACGGGGACCCCGGTCGACGAACTCGCGCCGAGGCCCGCGGGAATCCCGAAAGCCCGGTCCCGGACCGCGTCGGTCATCGGGTCCACCCCCACCCACCGGCCGTCCGCCCTCGCGCGGGGCGGCGTCAGCTGAGGGTCCGGGGCGCCGAAACGCCCGCCGGTCGCGCCGGTCCGGCGCGAACCCATCCCGGCGCTCCTCTACGCCACCCCGGCCGCCGCTGCGATTCTGGGCGGCAGGCTTCTCCTGCGACCACTGGGTGCCGAAGCTGAAGCCCTGCAATTGGCTCAGGTCCAGCTTGTTGAAATCGGCGGGCGGTTGGTCCTTTGAATCGGGTGCGTCCATAGCGGGAAAAGCGGGCCGGAGCCCGCGCGTTAGCGGTGAAGCGGCGCTGGCTGCGCAGCCCATCCAGAGTCCACGCAGCGAGCCAGCCGTGGCAAGACGTTTCCGGACCGTGAGGCCTAGGGGCGTCGGCGCCCGCTCAGCGCAAGAGGTAGACCTCGGCTAGGGCCTCGCCTACCGATCCGTCCAAGCCAGAGACCTGAAGGGTGTAGGGTCCGGGCTCCAGGAACAGCAGTAGGGCCGCGTCCGCGCTGCGCTCCGACCACGGGAAAGCCCCCGCCGACTCCGCCGCCACCCGCAGGTCATGGGCGACACCGCCCTCCGACCAGCCCCGATTCAGGCGCACCAGACGATCCCCCTGATAGATGGCGATCTGGGGGCGTTGGAGGGGCTGGGCAACGCCAAAGGCGGCGAGCGCGGGGCCCGCCGCCCGGACCAACACGCGCGCCGGGGCATCGCCCCCGAGCACAAAGCCTGGAATCAGCACCCGCTCATCCTGCCCGACCGGACCACGGAGGGAAAGGTTCACCAGGCGGTTCCCTGAGTCCCCGCCTAAGGCGTCGTAAGCTTCGAAGAGGGCCACCCCACCCCGGCCACCAGCGTCCCGCAGGTGCGCGGTGTAAAGACCAGCCCCCAGACCAAGCACCAGCGCCGCATCCCGGCTATCAGCCGGGAAGGGGAACGCGCCAACTGCGTCCGCCGTGTCGATCACGGAGGGCCCAGGTCCAGCCTGCCCCCAGTCGTCGTTGGTCCGCAGCGGCGTCGCGCCCGAATAAACCGTAAGGAATGGATCAGGCAGGAAGCCCGTAACTGCAAACGGCGCGAGCGCAGGTCCGGCGCCGCGAATGAGGTAGGCACGCGGCGCCCGGCCCTCGACCACGAAGCCCGCAATCAGCACGCTGCCCGGGGAAACCTCCGCGCGGCTCGCGAGATTAAGCAATCGTGCCCCCCCATCGCGCACATGGGCGGCGCGCCCGGTCCGGCTAGCATCCCGCCGGAGAGCCGGCCAAGCGGAGAATGTCGACAGGGGGGAGCCGTTGCCCCGCAGCTTGTATAAACGACCGTCCAAGGACCCGAAATACAACGCGCCGTCCGGCGCTACCAGCACCGAGGACTCGATGTAGTCCCCCGGTGCCGCCCGGGTGTCGAACCGCCAGAGTAGGCCGCCGTGGTCCGGTTGTAGCGCCCGGACCACGCCGTCGTCGGCCGCGACGATGATGGCGCCATCGCCGCGCACCGCGGCGGTGGAGGCGCTGCTGGAATTCAGGTCAACCCGCCACCGCAGGCGCCCGTCTTCCGAGGCGAGAGAGTAGAAACGGGTGTCGTCCGACGCAAAGTAGACGGAGCCGTCGGCCCCCAGCACGGGCGACGAAAAGATCGCGCCGTTGGTGAAGTAGTCCCAACGTTTCCCTCCGTCCGGCGCCACGGCGTACATCCGCTGGTCCGTCGAACCAATGTAAATGGTCCCGTCGGCCCCGATTGCCGGCGAGCCGTCGATCCGTCCCCCAGTGCGGAAGCGCCATCGCTCGCGGCCGTCCCGATTAACCGCGTAAAGGGAACCGTCCCGACACCCGACATAAATCGTACCATCCACCGCCACCGCTGGGGAAGACTCGATCCAGTCGCCCACCGGAAAAGTCCAGCGCTCGCGCCCGTCGGGACCAACGGCGTGAAGGCGAAAGCTGCCCGAACCAAAGTAAAGCGTGCCGTCGCCGCCGATCGCAGGGGAACTCGAGATGAAACTGCCCGCGTTATAGGACCATCGGATCGCGCCGTTGGCCGGTTGCAGGGCGTACAAGCGGCCGTCGTGGGAACCCACGTAGATGGTCCCGTCCGGTCCCACCGCCGGGGTGGAATCGACCCAGTCTGCGCGCGTCACCGACCACAAGACGCGACCCGCCGGAGTCACGGCAACAATTCGCCCGGCGGTAGCGGTAGAGACCCCAAGATAGATGGCGCCGCCGTCGGCGCTGAGGGCTGGCGAAGAGGAGGTGTAGCCCTGCAGCGATACCATCCACTCGAGGGAGCCCTCCTGCGCGCGAACCGGCTGGGCCAGCAGCAGGAGGAATGCCGCGACGCCCGCGGCCAGCAGCCGCGACGAGGCAGGGAACCGGGTCAATGCCTCCCGGTAGGTATGAGCTGAAAGCGCCGGATGCAGAGCCCGCTCGAATCACGCCTCCCCTGCCAAGACAAGGCGGAAGCACGTACCAGCGGCATCGCTGCGCTTCAATTCGAGGCGGCCCCCCGCTTGGAGCGCCAGTTGGTGGCTCAAGGCGAGGCCGAGGCCGCTGCCGCCAGGCTTGCCGCTAACGCAAGGCTGGAAAAGCCGGGCGCGCACGGCCTCCGGCAGCCCCGCTCCCCCGTCCCAGACTTGGAATTCCACCGCCCCCCGCGCCCCCACGTGAATCTCCACGCGCACCCAACCACCCGCAGCCTGCGCCTCGATCGCATTCTGGAGCAGGTTCCGCAGCACCAGCACGGCCAGATTCGCGCGGCGGCCCGCCAATTCCACCCCGCCCTCGCCGATCGCCTCCAGCGACACGCCGCGCGCGCCGGCTTCCGCACGCACCTTAGCTAGCGCGAGGGCCGGAACCTCCTCGACTGGCAGAAAAAAAGCTCCGGCAGACTGCTCATCCCGCAATACCGCCACTACGTCGTTCACCATCGTGCGAAGGCGGCGGGTCAGAGCTGAGGCCTCCGCCAATTCCCGACCATCTTCGTCGCGACCTGCCTCCGCCTGGCCCGCCACAAAAAGCTCGAGGCCGGCCAGGGGGTTCTTGAGTTCGTGAATGAGGTGGGCGGTCACGGTGCCGAGGGCCGAAGTCTTGGCGGCCAGGACCAACTCTCGGTTCGCGCGCTCGAGATCCACCGAGCGAGCGCGTAGCTGGGCGTTCATCTCGGTCAGGCGCCGAAAAGCCCAGGCAAGTCCCAACCCGATGACGAGCGAACCAGCGCCCCAGCCAGCGAGCGCCTGCACCCAGAGACGGCGGTCATGCGCCTCGAGCTCCCGGCGGGCCGCGCTGCCCTCCAGCCAGAATTGGGCCGCGCCCGCGACGCCCGTGGCGCCAGTGCGACGCAGCGGCACCCAAGCCTCCAGCACCTGGCCCGAGTCCTCCGGCGGGACGAGCAGGACGTCACCAGACGGGACCGGACTAAGCCGGGCAAAGGACTCCCCCGCGGCGACCCGGCGCCAATCCCCGGGCACGGGGGCCGGGAGTTCGCCGACGATACCGTCGGAAGCATTCAAGTCCCCCCGAGCGTCGAAGACTCGCACAGCGAGCACGCCGCGGTACCTGGCCGCCTGCAACACCGTCACGAGGAGGGCGCCCGGTACCTCAGCTAACGGCAGGGCGCCATACTCGGCCATCCGAGTATCTAATTGCAGCGCCGCCACCGCCGCTAACGCGTCCGCCTCCCGCCGCAGGATCTGCTCACGCAATCCAACCCGCATCTGGCCGGCGACTAGGGCCACCACCGCCCCGAAAATCAGGATCGTTAGCAGGGCACCGCCCAGCATCGGGGCGGGCCAGCGGCGCGACGGAACAGCAGGGGCGGGCATTGGGGAGGGATTACCTCTCCCAGCCGCGGCGCAGGGCTAGCAAGCCTTCGTTGACGCGGTAGGCGCCCAGCGGGTCGTTGGAACGCACGTGTTCCCGCGAAACAACAGCGACCAGCGACCAGTCCCCCGCCAGGTGGCGCTCGGTCCGGAGCGATCCGGAGAGCTCCGTCCGCCACCGCGCCGGAGGATCGATCCCCAGGCCCACCGTCTGGACGCCAAAGCGCAGCTCCCGAATTCCCGCCTCCGCGCGGATCTTCCACCGGTCATCGGACCATTCCAGCTGCTGCTCCCCTCGCCACTCGCGATGACCGAAGTAACCCGAGCCGTTATCGCCCAGCCGCCGGCCGCCCACCCGGCTGATGGCGCGCCAGCGTTCCCCTGGGCCCCAACGGAAGGAGACGCTTATTTCACCTTCCGTCTCGGCGAACCGGAGCCGCGTTCCTAAGAGCGGTCGACCGGCCGCGGAATACTGGACCCGGCGAGCGTAGGCCCGCTCGCGTTGCCAGAACGAAACCTTGCCCTCCCAAGCGGGCGCAGGGCGCCAGCCGACTCGGAAAAGCCCCCGGATGACCTCCGCGTCGTTGACCCCGTCCTCGTGGCGCACCCGGTCTCCGGCCACCTGCGTCTCGAGGTGCCATCGATCTGCGAAGTCCCAGCGCACCTGCGGACCGCCGAGCACCCCCGCCAGCCGGGTTTCGGCGATGAGCCGCTCGACGTCCGTGTCCGACACGTCCAACACCCGGTCGTCGTAGTACGCGCTCAGCGGCAGGGACCATTTCCAAGCGCGCGCAGGGCGCCACGCCGATTCGCCCTGCAGCCACGCCGAAGCCTCCTGGTGCACGTTTCGGCCAGACCAGAAACGGCGGCCCTCGGTCTGGAGGAAAAAGGAGGATTCGAGGCCTCGTCCAGGCATCCGGAGGAGCAGCAGTTCGGCCGCGGCGTGCAGGAATCCACTGCGTTCCTGAGCCGTGGAACTGAGCAGCAGGTTATCGCGGTAGCCGACGCCCGTCTCGAGCGCGGCGGACCAACCCCAGTCCGGCAGCGGCGGCGGCTCGGGCGGGCTGGTAGCCGCTCGTCCGGCCAGCAGCGCACCGGCGCAAGCAATCAGCCAGAGGGGGAGGTGACGCGCGAACGACATCGGAAGAGGACGCAGGGACAGGGAGGGTGAAGGCGGCCCGCACTTCAAGCTCTTGGGCCGCCCCGGCGGACGCCGGAAGACAAAAGGGCGGTTGCCCGGAGGCAACCGCCCTTTGACTGATATTACGCTAGTATTACGCCAAAAGTCACCGCTTGCCAGTTACCGACTGCCGTTGCCGGCGCTGTTCGTCGCGGATCTGTTTGTGGAGCGCGCTCTGCGCGGCTTCGAACTCGCGCTTCTGCTCCTGCATCCGCTCAAGGATCGCCTTGCGTTGCTCCTCACCCGCCTCCCGCAGCTCGCGGGCGAGGGACTCATGCGCGGAAATCATCCGGTCGCGTTGCGACTTCACCTGCTCCAGCAGGCGCTGCATCTCGGAGCCCCCGGAAATCTCCCTCACCGACGCCGCCGTGGTTTCAGCACACCAGCCCGGCAGAGCCACCCCAAGAAGGGCACCCAGCGCCAAGGCGCGGTAGCGGGGGGGGAGGAAACCTGAACGCATCACGGACATCCTGATTGCAACTCTCGTGCCAACCCGCCTTATCCGTTTTAATTATTACCCTGCAATACTTTGCCAATTTATCACCGAGCTGAGCCGCACTTCCGGTTGGTCAACAGAGCCCATTCAGACCCCATCTGGCGGGGAATTTTCCCCAGCGCCACGCCCCTCTGCGGACGTCTTTAGCCGATAGCGTATGACGTCCCGGGAAACGCCGAGCAGGCGCGCGGCTCCGGAAACGTTGCCGCCCGCCTGACGCAGCGCCCGCTGGACGATCTCGTCGATCGCCCTTTCGAGGGAGAATCCAGTTTCCGGAAAGACGAAATCCGCGGTCAGGCAACGCGCCTCAATAACGCCTGGGCCGCCCCCGTGCCCATTGCCACCGCCGAGGTGGGGGAAACTCAGTCCCGCCTCGCCCCCGAACACCACCGCCCGCTCCATCTCGTGCGCTAGCTCCCGCACGTTACCTGGCCAGCGATGGGCGAGCAACCGCCGGCGACCTTCCGCCGGAATCCCGCCCGGCTTGACGCCGTATCGACGCGCCACGCGGCGCAGCAGTTCTTCCGCGAGGTTGACGATATCCTCGCCGCGCTCCCGCAACGGCGGCAGGCGCACCCGGAAGAGGTCGAGGCGCTGCCGCAGATCCTCCCGGAAGCGGCCACTCGCGACGAGAGCACCTAGATCGGCGTTGGTGGCCGCGATGATGCGCGCGTCGACGGGCACGGGCCGGGAAGCGCCCACTCGGCGCAGGGCACGGTCTTCGAGGGCGGTGAGGAGCTTCGCCTGCAGCGCGAGCGCGAGGCTGGGCAACTCGTCGAGGAACAAGCTGCCACCGTCCGCGGCCTCCATCAGGCCGATGCGCGCGGCCTTGGCGTCGGTAAATGCTCCCCGTTCATGACCGAAGAGCTCTGCCTCAGCGAGCGACTCCGGCAGCGCAGAACAGTTAAGTTCGACCAGCGGCGCCTCCGCACGTGGGCCGTGGCGATGGATCCATCGCGCCACCGCCGTTTTGCCCGTGCCAGTCTCGCCCTCAATCAGCACCGGAGGCAGATGTTCCCCCAGCCGCCGGTCCGCCGCCGTAATCCGCAGGAGTTGCTCGTGCAGGCTCGCGAGGCTCGCACCGAAAACTAAATCCGTCTCCTGTCCCCGCCGGAACTCCTCCACTCGGCGGCTTTGCCGGCTCCGGCGCGCGGCAGCGAAACGCAAGGGGATCTCGGCCGGATCGAAGGGCTTGACCAGATAATCGGCGGCCCCCGCTTGGAGCGCCTCCACGGCGCCGGCGACCCCGCCCTCCGCGGTCATTACGAGCACCGAGGTCGTGGGAGGGAACGCCTTTTCCCGTAATAGGTCGATCCCTCGGCCGTCGGGAAGGTTCACGTCGATCAGCGCCGCCTCGAACGCAAGGGTACCCAACGCCTGCCGGGCGGCCCCCACCGAGCTCACGGCCGTCACCTCCGCCTGTTCACGCTCGAAGAAGGCGGTCAGCCGCCGCCGTAGCAGGGCGTCGTCCTCGAGCAAAAGCAGGTTGAGGCCGGCGAGGGGTGACTTGGACATACCGGCAGCTTGCGCACCGGGCCGCCCGGCACCAACTCCAAAGCGCGCCTCAGCGCGGCAGCGCGGGCGCGGCTACCCGCTCGATAAGCGGGGCGAGCCCGCTGAGCCGGATGCTTAAGTGGGGCGTGGAATCGAAGAGCGCGAGGAACTTACTGCGCCGCAGCGTAAGCAACGCACGGACGGCAGCCTGCTGCGTCTCGTTGAGACCGTAGTCGCGGGTTAGCATCTCGAGCCGCGGGGTAACCGTGACTTTGAAATAGACCCAGGTGAGTGAGCGTTCCTGCTCGCGCTGAATCTCCTCATTGGAGAGCGGCTCACGTTTCGCCGCGCGCTTGGCGTCGCGCTCGGCGAAACGGCGCTGGGAGGCGAGATACTTTTCGCGCTGGTCGGGAGGCAGCAACTGGGCGAACTCGCGGTCGAACTCGGCGTCGATCTCCTGCATCCGCGCGCTATAGGCCTCGATCTGCGGTCGTAACTTATGGATCTCCGCGACTAGCCGAGCGCGGTCCAGCTGCCGCTCTCCGCGGCGCTCCCCGGAGGTGGACGCCGCGCGCGTGAACTCCTGCGCGAGTGCCGGCGGCGCCGGCGGGACCGCGGGGCCAGGTTCGGTAACCCAGCGGGCAACGTAGCCGGCAATGAAAACGGCCACTGTGATGAGGGCGACAAACAGGCGCTGGTTCATCGCGCTCCCGCGTGGAGGTCCTCCGCCGCAGCCACGATCCGACGCCATTCGGCCAAATTGCGGGCGTCCGCCGCGGCCAGCTCGTGATGGTGGAAAAGAATGACCGCCCCGAGACAGGCGGCAGCGGTGAGCGCGCTAAGCGCCAGCTGGCTTCCATAGGAGGGCAGTTCCAAGCGGCTGCGGGCGGCGGCCAGCACCCGGTCAGCCAAATCCGGCCGCAGGCAGCTCGCCGCCAGCGCGCGCCACCGGCTCCACACATGGGGCGGGCATCCGTGCGCTGACCGCAGCACGCGCTCGGGAAATCCCGCGTCCAGCTGCGCCGCGGCGCGGGACCGCAACCGGGACCAGGCATCTTGTTCAGGGTTCTCGTTCACGGCTGGTAATGCTCTCGAAGTTGCTCGCGGGCACGGTGGAGCCGTGCCTTCACGGCGGCAACACTCGTGCCCAGAATTTCGGAAATCTCCGCGTGGCTGCGACCCTCCTGCACCAGTGCCAGCAAGGCCCGGTCCTGGGGCCGGAGCTGGGCGAGGGCGTGCCGGAGCGCGTCGAGCTCCTCAGAGTCCACCGCGCCGGGGGGCTCTGGGATGTTCTCGTGCTCCTCCGCAAAAGGCAGGAAGATACGTCGAAGGCGCTGGCGCCGGAGCTGGTCGATGCAGGTGTTTCGCGCCAGTCGGAATAGCCAGGACTCGAACTGCGCCGGCGCCTGCAGGCCATCGACCGCGCGGATCATCTTGATGAAGATCTGCTGACAGAGGTCCTCGACGACGTCACTGCGGTTGGTCATCGCGAAGACAAAGCCGGCCACCCGGTGTTGATAGGCCACGATGAGTTCACGCTGCGCCGCCTCGTCGCCCCGCTGGGCTCGACGCACCAATTCGACCAGTGCCGCGGAGGAAGATGGATCCATGCGTGCTGCATACCTGCCCGCAGCCAGACGTCGGATTCGCCGGAAAGATGCGTCCAGGCAAGGCGCAACCTTGCCATCCCCCGCTTCCTTCGCCTCCGTAGACCCGTTTCCCATGACGCATCGCTCCCTCACCCGCCTCCTGCTCCTTGGTTGCGCCACCCTGCTGCTCGCTGCCTGCGGCTCCGGGCCCGCCCCCCGGGACCTGATGCTGGAGGAGGCCGCCCGTAGCCAGTCTGCGGAACGCCCGGTCGCGATGCGGGGTGAAACCGCCTTTTTGGAGGGCAAACTT
>SYDD01000058.1 GCA_005786775.1 Opitutaceae bacterium | reverse complement strand
GGGAGCCGGTCGGCCCCGATCACTTCGACCACTTCGTCTGCCTTGCCGTCGCCGTTGGTATCGCGGGCGCGGGAGATCGCGTTGAGCTGGGCGAACCAGAGCCAGCCGTCGTGCCACTGCACGCCCTGGAGGATGGTGGCGGGGTCGCGCCCGGCCACGAAGTCGGTGCGTTCCTCGTAGGTGCCATCGCCGTCGCGGTCGCGGCAGGCCACGATGCGGCCCTCGCGCGGCACGCTGACGTACAGGGTGCCATCGGGCCCGAGGGCGAGGAAGCGCGCGATCTTCAGGTCCTCGACCGCGACGGTGAGGCGGTAGCCCTCGCGGACCCAGACGCCGGGCGGGACGCCCTTGGGGATCGGGGCCACCTTGGGGGCGGCGGCGGAAAGGGCCGCGGGGAGGGCGGCGAGCAGGAGCACGGACAACCGGAGGAGTGGGGGGCGCATTGGGGGAGGGGGTGACGCGCGCAGCGTGCCCGCCCGCCCGGGCGTTGCCCAACCCAAAAACGCCCCGCCGGGGCGCGGTTCAGGGATAGCGCGTCGCCGGCCGGTAGACCTGGTGCAGGGTCGTGCCGTTGTCGCCGCCGTCCATAATGCCGCCGCCGGCGAGGTGGATGAGGCCGTCGATGAAGCCGGCGCCGGTCGCGCCGTGCACGGGCACGGGCATCGGCGGGAGGCTGATCCACTTGTCGGTGACGGGATCGTAGACGTCGTGGTCCGCGAACACCCCGGAGCCGGTGCGCATCCCCTCGCCGCCGAAGACGTGGAGGTAGCCGTGGGCGACGATCGAGTTCACGCCGCCGCGGGTCTTCGGGAGCGGGGCGCGCCGGGACCAGGTGCCTGCCGCCACGTCGAACGCCTCGACGATGTCGGTCGTCTCGCTCTCGAAGCCGGCGGCGAAGCGGCCGCCGGTGACGTAGATCCGGCGGTCGATCGCGGCCACGCCGAGGTGGTTCCGCTGCGTGGGCAGGTCGGGCAGCGTCTGCCAGCGGTCCGTGGCGGGGTCGTACACCGCGAAGTCGTTGCCGCGCGGCGGCCGGCCGCCGGCCACGTAGATCTTCCCGTCCACGACCGTCGCCCCGCCCCCGCTGCGCTGCGTCGGCATCGGCGCCCGGGTGGACCAGGTTTCGGTGGCGGGATCGAAGGCGTACACCGTGTCGACGAACGGCCCGGCGCCCCCCGCGCCGGTCTGCCCGCCGATCACGTAGACCCGGTTCCCCACCGCCGCGGCCACGGTGTGGTTGAGCGCCACCGGCAGCGGCGTCGACACCCGCCAGGTGTCGGTGCGCGAATCGTAGATCTGCACCGTGCGCACGCTGACCCGGGACGCCGGGTAGCCGCCGAAGACGTAGATGCGGCCGCCGAGCTCGGCGACGGACATCTCGGAATTCGGCTCGAGCAGGTCCGCCTTGAGGCCCCAGGCGCCGACCGGCAGCACGGCCGGCTGCGGCGGGACCGCGTAGAGTTCGAAGAGGGCCTGCCCCGACGTGCCGCCGACCCCGCTGACGACGGCGGTGTAGGCGCCGGCCTCGAGGTCCGCCAGCAGCACGGCGTCGCGGCTCTCCATCTCGAGCGGGAAGGCGCCCACGCGCGCGGCGGCGGCCATCACCTGCCCGGGGTTCGCGGCGGCCATCCAGTCGTCGTTGGTCGCGAGGGCCTGCTGGCCGCGGTAGAGCGTCACCGTGGGGTTGGCCAGGGTGCCGGTCACGCCGAAGCTGGCGAGGGACGGGCCGATCGCGCGCAACAGGAGCCGCAGCTTGCCGGTGCCGCCGACGACGAAGCCGGGGATGAGCACGCCCGCGCCGGTGCCGACCGGGGCGAGCGTGGAGGCATTCACGAGGGCCGGGCCGGAGGCGGTGGAGGCGGCGTCGTAGACTTCGAGGAGGGTGATGCCGGTGGCGTTGACGGGGGCGGTGTAGGCGCCGGCGGCGAGCGGGGTGAGGAGGGCGGCGTCGCGGCTGCCGGCGGGGAGCGGGAAGGCGCCGGCGGCGGCCATCGCGGGGCCGTCAGCGGGGCGCCAGTCTTCGTTTTCCCCGACCGTGCGGCTCCCGCTGAGGAGGGTCAGGCGCGGGTTGGGTTCGAAGCCCGTGAGGCCGAAGGGGGCGAGGCCGGGGCCGACGGCGCGGAGCAGCATCGGCCGGGTGCCCTCGCCGGCGAGGACAAAGCCGGGGATCGGGGTGCCGGCGGCGGAGCGGACCGAGAGGTTGAGCAGCCGGGCCGGGGGTTCGGCGGCGCCGACGGAGAGGACGGGCAGGAGGCTGGCGGCGAGCGGGAGGAGGCGGCGGGGGAGCACGCTCCTCTTGTGGGCGCGGCGGATGACCGGCGTGGTGGGCCTACGATTAAACGATCGTCATCCGCGGGCCGGCCCGCCGTGGGCGGCGGTCAGGGTTTGCGGGCGTGGGAGCCGTCGCAGGCGCCCTGGGCGTCCTGGGTGCGGCCGCAGCCGCAGGCCTTGCGGGTGGGGGCGGGCGCGGGGGCGGCGTGGGAGCCGTCGCAGAGGCCCTGGGGGTTCTTCGTCTTGCCGCAGCCGCAGCGCTTGCCGCCGGCGGGCGAGGGGGAGGGGACGTTGGACATCGTTTCGGAAGGGGAGCGCGTCCCGCGCGCCGCGCAAGCCTGGAACCGGGTTGGGGTGGCCGTTGAGGCGCGCGAGGCCGGGGCGGGCCCTGGATTCCGGGTCAGGAATCGCTTGCTGGCCCGGAGTGTCGGCGCAGGCTGTCGGGATGCACGTCGAGGTCGAGCGAGAGGAGGATGGGCGCTGGTTGGCGGAGGTGCCGGCGATGCCAGGGGCGCTGGCCTACGGGGCTTCCAAGGAGGAGGCGATCGCGCGGGTTGAGGCGTTGGTGCGACGGATTCTCGCGGACAAACTTGAGCACGGCGAACGGGCCCCTGGCCTCGAGCGGGGCTTCACGGTGGCCGAATGAGCGTCTGGGGCGGTCGCAAGGCGCGGGTGGTCTGAAAGCGGGTGAGATTTGCGTTCACCCTCGGTGGCTCACTTCCCGGCTAACTCGAGGAAAGCCTCTGCCGTGAGGCCGCTGGCGCGGATCAGGGCTCGCAACGTACCCGGGGCGATTTCCCGGTGGTTCGGGATGGAGAGGGTCGCGCGATGACCTTCCTTCACGAGGATCAGGTGGCTGCCGCGCTGCCGCGTCAGCGTCCACCCATCCCGGCCGAAGGCTCTGACCACCGCGCGGCCGCTGAGGCGCGCGAGGCCGGGCATCAGACCTCGACTTGCTGAGTCTCGAGCGTGAGGGGCAGGCCGCGCTCGGCGCGCACGGCCAAGCACTGCGCGATCGCTTCCCGCACGTTCTGGATCGCCTCGGACTTGGTCAGTCCTTGGCTCACGCAGCCGGGGATGACCGGACACTCCGCGACCCACGTGCCGGTTTCGTCACGGTCGATGGTCACGGTGAAATTCACGGCGGAAGCGTAGGGCCGGTCGCGGCGGGCGCAAGCGTCCGGAAACGCGTCGCGGGTGTGGGCAGAACGAAACGAGGTGCTCATCCCGGGAGCAGGCACGCCGCCGGAGTCGTGGGCCAGACACCGTTGGCCCGGATTCGCAGGGTTGGGTGGGGGATGACGCCGCGCTGGATCAGACGCCTGTTGTCCGAGAGGGCGCGAGCGACTGCAGGATCCGCCGCGCGAGAAATTCGTTGATCTCACGATGCCGCGGCACGGGCTCGGCGCGGCCCGTCTTGGGTTGACGGTAGATGTCGTGCCGGGCTCCGTGCCGCAACAACTCGCCGCCCATACGTTCGAGTTCCGCGATCAGGTCCCGGCGCTTCATCCGACTTCTAGATCCGCCACCTGGCGGATGCCGGGGAGTTCCTCCGCGGTGAACATCGCGTGCAGGTCCCGTAGCTGCGCCTTCAGGTCCTCGAGGTCGAGGCCCTGGGTCCAGTGCTCCGGGTGGGAGTTCAGGTAGCCGAGGTATTTTCCGTCCGTCTCCTTCCAGTACGTGAACGGGGTTTTCATTGGGGCGAGGACAGCATCGTTTCCGCGGGATGGCGAGTCGGGGCTGGGCGTGGCCGAACGGACCGCGGGGTCGGCGGGCAAGGATTCCGTTCGCATCAGGGGAGCAGGTCGGGCGATGGCGGCGGGGTGGGCATTCCCGGAGCAGGGGCGCCCCATCGGCCCGCCGCCAGACCCCGTTGGCCCGGATTCGCAGGGTGGGGTGGGGACGGCGTGGCGAGGGATCCAGCTTCCGCCTGATGCCCAGGCCCCGCCTAGCTCAGCCGGTTCCCGCGTAGAGGTAGCGTTGGAACCCGTGGAACGCCTTCTGGATCTCCTCCGGCGCCCCCAGCTCCCGCACCGCGTCGGCGATGGAATCGTGGTACTTCAACCGCAGCAGCGGGCTCAGTTTCTCCGGCGCGAGCTCCTCCACGCCGATTTGGGTTCGCTCCGCCGGACGCATGGGTAATTCTCCAAGCAAGCGCGCCGATGATCGTTTACCAAGCTTCTAAGCGGGACTTCCGGGCGGACGTGTTCTCCAACCGGATCGAGGAGCGGATTCTGGCCGCCTTCCGGGCCCGCCATCATCACGGGGTGGCCGACGCCGAGGTGAACGCGTGGCGCAACTCCCTTGGATTCATGGACCGCATCGTGGAGCCGG
>SYDD01000361.1 GCA_005786775.1 Opitutaceae bacterium | reverse complement strand
GCGGCTACGAGTTTCTCGCCGCCTCGGCTGACGAAACGCGGCGGTTGGGCCACGATTACCGCACAATCCTCCGGCACGGCCTTGCCCGGCTTCTCGAGGCGCACGGTGCCGTGGCTGACCCGGCCGGCGAGGATCAGGGCCTGGGCCTGGGCCCGGGACTCCGCGAGGCCCCGCTGCAGCAGCAGCTCGTCAAGGCGGACGCGCTTCATTTTCGTCCCTGCCGGGCGGGGCTCCAGCAGGTGGTTCGGCCGCCGATGGTGGCGCGCGCGAGCGGCTTCCCAGTGCGCGGGCAACGCCCCCCGTCCCGCCAGCGGTGGAGAAAAAGCCAGCTGCTGGGAATGCCGACGTTGAGGTCCGAGGGCACTTGGTTACCCTTTCCCGCGATTACCGCGAGGGCTTGGCGGCACACCTGCCGGCACTCGCGCCAGAGACGGCGCACCTCGGTCGGGGTCAGCACACCCGCGGGTCGCGCGGGCGGCAGCGCGGCGCGCCAGAGGATCTCGTCCGCCATCCAGTTGCCCACCCCGGGGAAATGCTCCTGTTGCAAAAGCACCTTCTTGATCGGGGATCGGCGTCTTCGGCGCAAGAAGGCGGTTAAGGCGTCAACGGTGAACGCCGCGGATAGAATCGGCGGGGCGATACGGGTCCACCAAGTTGGGGCGGACGGGCCGTCGTGGAAGAGGATTCGGCCGAACATTCGCGGATCCCGGAAGACGAGGGCGCGCTCTTCCTGGAAGAGCACGAGGTGATCGTGCCGAGCGGGGGCGTGCGTTGCGGGCGCCGGGAACAGTTCCCCGGTCATCCCTAGGTGAATGCCGAGCCAGCCGGAGTCGCCGACGCGGAATAGCATCTGCTTGGCGGACGTCTGCGAGGCGCCCAGCGGCCGCCCGGTCACCGCCCGCTGCAGCGCCGTCACGTCCGTGCCGCGGAAAACCTTGCGGTCCGCGTTCACGTGCACGCGCCGGATCAAGGAACCAGTGCCGGCCAGCGCCCATCGTTTCCGGAAGAATTCAACCTCAGCGAGTTCAGGCATGGTGGCTTCCCGCTTCCACCGCCAACGCCGCCACCAGCTCCTTCAGGCTCGGCCAGATCGGCGTACCGGCGGGAAGCAGTTGGCGCCAAGCTACGGCGTCGTGCTTGCCGGTGCAGACCGCGGCCGTGCCGATGCCAGCGAGCCGGCCGGACTCGAGGTCGCTCTCGCGGTCGCCCACCATCCAGCACCGAGCGGGATTGAGGTGATGCCGTGCCACGCACTCCCGGATGAAGCGAGATGAGGGTTTACGATAAACCTGAGGATCATCGGGTCCCTCCGGTGCCACGCAGATCGCGTCGAACACGGGCCGCGGCAGCCCGAGCAGCTCCTCGAGACGCGCGTTGCAGCGTTCCACATCCGCAAGCTGGAACAGGCCGCGGGCGATGCCCGACTGGTTGGTGTGGAGGAACAGCCGCAGGCCTAAGGCACGGGCGGACCGGAGGGCGTCGGCTACCCCGGGGATCAGCTCGATGCCCGCGGGATCTGAGACGTAGTGTCGATCGAAGTTCAGCGTGCCGTCCCGGTCGAGGAACAACGCTCCCCCCGCGAGGGAGCCGGTGGGCAGGGGCAGGTCGTGGAGGGTGATCATCGCCGGCCGACGTAGGCTATGAGCTCGGCCGGAGTGACCGTGGCCGTACCCAGCTTGCTCACCACCACGCCAGCGGCGGCATTGGCGAAATGAGCCGCATGCTCCAAGGAAGAACCGGCGGTCAGCGCAAGCACGAGTCCGGCCAGCGCTGTGTCGCCCGCGCCGGACACGTCGAAAACCTCGCGGGCTGCGGTCGGGATCACCTTCCGGATCTTCCCGCCCGTGCTAAGCAGCATCCCCTCCTCGCCCAGCGTCACGACAAGGTGGCGCGTAGCGTGGCGCTCGTGCAGTCGGGCGCAGACCTCGGCCGCGGGAAACGGAGCGTGCGGGGCTGTTTCGAGGCCCGCGAGTTGCAGCGCCTCGCGTTTGTTCGGGGTGATAAGATCCAGCCCTTCGAACGCGAGGCCGCGGCGTGGTTTCGGGTCGAGGGCGATGAGCTTTCCCGCCTTCCGGGCGAGGCGGGTGAGCTCACCGAGCACCGCGTTGTTCAGGATACCCTTGGCGTAATCGGAGAGGATCACGGCGTCGCAGGTGGCCAGCGCCGGAGCGATGAGAGCTGTCAGCCTTCCGAGTGGCACCTCATACGCAGAGGGGGCCGCCTCTCGGTCGAGCCGGCAGAGCTGCTGCTGGCGAACGATCACGCGGGTCTTCACGATCGTGGGCGCTTCCCCGGGGGTGGAAAAAGATTTGATGCCGCGTTCGCGGAGTAGGTTCTCGAGTCGGCGGCCGCTCTCGTCGGCCCCGAAGTGGCCGATCAAGGTGCAATGGGCGCCGAGCGAGGCCAAGTTTAGGGCGACGTTCGCGGCGCCCCCGGCGGTCCAGGAGTCGCGCGCGATGTCGATCACGGGGACGGGCGCCTCAGGCGAGATCCGGGTGGCGTCACCCCAGATGTAGTGGTCGAGCATCACGTCGCCCACGACGAGAATGCGTAGCCGCCGCAGGCGCCGGAGGAGTTGGGGCAGATTGCGCATTGGATCAGAATTTCCAGTCGTACGAGAAGCGGGAGAGGAGGCGCGGGGCGCCGGATGTGACCAGTGCGACATCCTCGATTCGGCAGGCGCCGAGGCCTGGATAATAGAGGCCAGGCTCTACGGTCACGACGGAGCCCGCGGGCACGGTGTAATCGACGCTACCGCTCAGGCGGGGCAATTCATGCACCGCAAGCCCGAGCCCGTGGCCGGTGCCGTGGAAGAATCCCACCGAACCCGACTTCAGGTGGCGGGTGGCAAAGCCGGCGCGCGCGAACACGTTCACGCACTCTTGGTGGACGTCCCGACCGTTGACCCCGGCGTGAAGCCGGCGCAGGGCAGCTCGCTGCGCTTCGCGCACGGCGTGCACCAGCGCCTGCTGGCGCTCATTGGCGCGGCCCCGCAGAAAAGTCCGGGTCATGTCCCCGTGGAAGCCGTGGCGGGTAACCCGCGGGAAGATGTCTACGATGATCAGCTCGTCCGGGCGTAGCGGCCCGTGTCCGCGCTCGTGCGGATCGCAGGCTTGGTCGCCGCCCGCGACGATGGTGTGGGCGGAGACGGCCCCCGCCTCTAGAACAGCGACCTCGATAGCCAGTTTGACGGACTCGCTGGTGACCAGGCGGCCCCGGTGGTACAAGCGACGGCCGCGGATTTTGCTCGCGCGCAGCACGCCCTCCGCCGCCGCGAGTCCAATAGCGCTACAGCGGTTTCCCTCGCGGATCGCGGCGACCTCGGCCGGAGTTTTGATTTCGCGTTCCGGAAACAGCGCGCCCCGTGCAACCTCAAGTTCGAGCCCGAGCGCAGTGAGCTGCGTGTACAAGCCGGTCGGGAAGGTGTCCGGGATGCGGAAACGCCGCTGACGCAGGTCTCGCGCTGCGAGCACGATGACCTCCGCGGGGCCGGGTCGCCGTGCGGGCCATTCCCGCCGCGCCCGCGCCAGAAAGGAGTCGAGCGGCTGCACGACATCGAAGCGGGACGTGCGGCGCACGCGCCCGAACTCGAGCGCGCTCACGATGGCGTAGCGTCGGCGCCCGTGCCCGAAGCAAATAAACGGGTCGCTCATCTCAACCCCTCCGTAGTAGAGTGCATCTGGGCAGCTGTGGGTGTCCGCGTAAAGGAGCGGGGGGATTTGGGCGGTGGTTCCGGACACGTCGATGCGGGGATTGAGTTGCGGCGGCGAGGGGATTAGCCCTCCGCGCATGAAAAACGCAAATCCGGTTTTGGCGCTGGCCGTGCTGGCGTTTTGGACCGCGCTCGCGGGCTGCGGGCAGGGCCACTCGGGCGAGACTGCGCTGCCGGCTCCGAAGGGCGCCGGCGAGTTCTTCCCCATCGGTGTGGGCGGGCGCACGGTGCGCCTCCAGCTGGCGCTGCAGCTGCCGGAGATGCAGCGGGGTCTGATGGAGCGCCGGGACCTAGGGCCCGACGACGGAATGATCTTTGTCTACGAGCGGCCCCAACGTCTTAGCTTCTGGATGCGCAATACGCCCACCCCGTTGGACATCGGCTTCTTCCGCCCGGACGGGACGCTCGCGGAGGTCTATCCGCTGCATCCTTTCGACGAGACGCGGGTGGCTTCTCGCGGGGAGGAGCTTCAGTTCGCGGTCGAGTTGAACCAAGGTTGGTTCCGTGAGCACGGGGTGCGGCCCGGTGCCCGGCTCGACCTCGCCGCCGTGCGGGCGGCGTTGCGGGCGCGGGGCTCCGACCCCCGCCGCTACGGCCTCTAGCTGTGCTCCTTCAGGATCTCGTTGTCGGTCCGGATCACCAGCACCGGCGTCTTGGTCTTCACCCAGACGTCAGTCTCCTTTAGGAACTTGGCGGGCACGTGTTCGATCGCCTCGCCGACGGTCTTGACCGGCAGTAGGCGGCCCTTCTTGGTCGTGTTAAAGTCGTAGGCGGCGCGGAAGAGGCGATCTTGCGTCGTCGCCACGCTCTCGTTCTCCGGGATCTGCAGTACCCAACCGACGAAATCGTGCTTGGGCAGGTGCTCGTCCGGGTCGCTCACCAGAATTACAAACTGCTTCTTCAACGGGGGCGGCTTCTCCTCCTCACCCGGGTCGGGTTGGACCGCGAGGTTCATCTCTTCAACGATGCGGCGGAGGATCGCGGGCGAGATTTCGTTCTTCTTTAGGATCTCGGCGACCTTATTAACTTCGATCTTGGGCATGGGCGTACGGGTCAGCAAACACCCGCGGTGGGGTGCCGACCAAGCCAAATCGCACTCTGGGTTGAGGAAGCGGGGCGTAGCGCCGGGCCCTGGCTGGGCTTTACAGCGCGGACCGTCCGCGCCTAGGTGGGCCGATGACCTTCTCCGAGGAGTTCTTTGACGTCGTCGACGCGCGGGATGCGGTAATCGGCCGCGCGTCCCGGCGCGAGGTCCACGCCCGCGGGCTCTGGCATCGGGCCGTGCACGTGATGGTCTTCGATGCGGCCGGGCGGGTACTGCTGCAGCGGCGGTCCGCGTTCAAAGACGTCGCACCGCGACTCTGGGCCTCCTCCTGCTCCGGGCACGTGGACTCCGGCGAAGACTACGACCCGGCCGCGCTCCGTGAACTGGGCGAGGAAATCGGGGTTTTCCCCCCCGCAGGAGCTTTGCCGGCGCGCTGGTTTCGGGTGGAGGCGTGTGCGGCGACGGGCTGGGAATTTGTCTGGGTTTACCGGCTACGCCATGATGGACCGTTGCGCCTCGAGCCGCGGGAGATCGAGGAGGCGGCCTGGCATCCACCCGCCGCCGTCGATGCCTGGCTGGCAAGGTCCGCCGGGGATTTTTGCCCGTCCTTTGGTTTGATCTGGCCGCTGGTCTCGGCGCGTTTAGCGGCGGGCTGAGCCGCGCGGATCAACCGCGCGTCCGTTGCAAGCGCCGGAGGTGAGGTGCGGTCGGGCTCCCCTTGCAGCGGAGCAGCCCCTCGGGATCGCCAGCGTAGATGATCTCGCCCCCCGCCGGGCCACCCCCGGGGCCCAGCTCTACGACGTGGTCTGCCTCAAGAATGACATCGAGATGATGTTCAATCACCACCACCGTGTGACCTTGGTCCACGAGCGCGTGGAGGACGCGGATGAGCTTCTCGCAGTCGCTCAGGTGCAGGCCGATCGTGGGCTCTTCGAGCAGATAAAGGTTCCGCGCGGCGATCCCGCGGGCCCGCTCGCGGCGGCCGGGACTGCCCTGAGCCAGCTCGGTCACGAGCTTGAGACGCTGCGCCTCACCTCCCGAAAGCGTGTTAGAGCTCTGGCCGAGTGCCAGGTAGCCGAGCCCGCAATCGACCATTAGCCGGCAGACCTCGGCGAGCTCGGCGTGGAAGGCGAACTGCTGGGCGGCTTCCTCGAAGGTCATTTGCAGCACCGCGCCGATGTCCCGGCCCTGCCAGAGGATATCTTTCAAATCTGGACCGTACCGCGAACCCTGGCAGGTGTCGCAGGGCAGGAAGGCATCGGGCAGGAAGGCCATCTCCAGTCGGATCCGGCCTGCGCCCTCGCAGGCGGGGCAGCGGCCGCCTGCCGTATTGAAAGAGAAACGCGAGGCGGTATAGCCGCGCAGCCGCGCTTCCGGCAACTGAGCGAAAAACGCGCGGATCAAGTCAAGGATCCCCAAGTAAGTGGCGGGAGTGGATCGGGGGGTCTGCCCGATGGGGGCCTGGTCAACCTCCACCACCCGGCGAAAGCCCGCGGCACCGGTGAGCGAAGCGAAGGGCGAACGCCCCCCCTCCCCGGGTGAGCCGCCGCCCCGCACGAATTCCGCACCGGAAAGTCGCTCGCGGCGGTCCGCGATAGCGCGGGCGGCCGCCGGATGCAGTAGGTCGCGGATAAGGCTCGATTTTCCGGCTCCGCTCGGCCCGGCGACCACCGTCAAGCGACCAAGCGGAAGTCGCAGGCGCACGGCCCGCAGGTTACGGAAGCGGACCCCATCAAGCGTGAGCCAAGCGCCCCGCGTGTGCTGGACGGGCAGGGGACGTCGGCTCCCGCGGAGCGGGTGGGGGATTCCCTGCGCGAGGTAGCGGCCGGTAAGGGAGCGCGGGTTCGCACGGACCTCCTCGGGTGTGCCGCAGGCCAGGAGTGCCCCGCCGTGGATACCCGCGCCCGGTCCGAGGTCGATGATGTGGTCAGCCCGCTGCATCAGCTCGTCGTCATGTTCAACCACAAGCACCGTGTTACCCTTGTCCCGTAGGCCTTCGAGGGTCGCGATCAGGCGCTGGTTGTCGCCGGCGTGGAGGCCGATACTGGGTTCGTCGAGAACGTAAAGTACGCCGGTCAGGTTGGAACCGAGCTGCGCGGCGAGACGGATTCGCTGCTGCTCGCCACCGGAGAGCGTCGCCGTTGGCCGGTCGAGGGTGAGGTAACCGAGGCCCACGCGTTCGAGGAAGCGGAGGCGTTCCGCGATCTCCGGGCGGACCTCCGCGAGCACGGCACGGCCGCGGGCGTCGAGCTCCAGGGCCCCCAGTAGTCGGAGGAGCTCCGCGGGCGTGCGCCGTAGCAGTTCGGGGAGCGAAAGCGCGGGCCGGCCGCCGCGGAACGGCAGGCGAACGGCGCGGCTGATCCGGTTCAGCCGCGCGCCCGCGCAATCCGGGCATTCCTGACCGTCCGCCGCGAGGGCGCCGGAGTCCTCGAGACCGAGCTCCCGGAGGAGACGCTTCGGGTCCTCTTCGCCTTCCTCCACCGGCTCCAGCATCCACGGTAAAATGCGCCCGTGTCCGCGGCACAACGGGCACCAGCCTCGCGGCGAGTTGAATGAAAAATGCTTCGGCTCCAACTCCGGAAAGGACTCGCCGGTGGCGGCGTCAGTACGGGTGGTCGAGAACCAGGTGATGATGCCATCGCGCGGCGTCAGGAGGAAGCAGGCCCCGCGCCCCAATTCCAGCGCAGTGTCGAGGGCGGCGGCCGGCGTTGGCGCGCCGACCGCCCGAAGATCGGCGACCACAACCTCGATGTCGTGTTCGCGGTAGCGGTCCAACCTCGTGAAGGCCTCCACCGGCAGAAGCTGACCGTCGGCGCGCATCAGCGCGTAGCCCTGATCGGCGATCCAGTCCGCGATCGGCTGGTGATGGCCCTTCCGCCCGCGGATCAGCGGGGCACAAAGATAGAGATGCCGAGCCCGGCGCGCCGCGGGGTTCGTCATCATCACCTTGCGTAAGAGCGCGCTCAGCGCCGCCCGCGCGAGGGGACGCACGGGGCGGCCGGACTCCGGGTGATGCTGCACGCCGGCGCGGGCGTAGAGGAGGCGCAAGTGCTGGGCGACCTCGGTGATCGTGGCCACGGTCGACTTGCGCGATCCGCGGGTCATTCGCTGCTCGATCGCCACCGTGGGTGGGATGCCGGCGAGGCCCCCGATCGCCGGTCGCGGCAGCTGCTCGACAAACTGCCGCGCGTACGGCGACATCGACTCCATGAAGCGCCGCTGCCCCTCTGCAAACAGGATGTCGAAGGCGAGGGTCGACTTACCAGAGCCGGAGACGCCGGTGACCACGGTTAGCTGCCGATAGGGCAGCGCTAGGGTGAGATCCTTTAAGTTGTTCTCGCGCGCGCCCGTTAGCGTCAGCTCAGTTGGACGCGTCGCCTCGCGTGGCGCCGGTTCGGCGCGCAGATCCTCCCGCGACGGGAGCGCGGCCTCCGGCGCCAGGGCGGCGCGCAGAAAGGGTGCCGTCACCGTGGCGCGGCGCGCGACCTCCTCGGGCGTACCTTCCGCGGTGATCCGACCGCCCGCAGCGCCTGATTCCGGGCCTACCTCGATGATCCAATCCGCGGCCCGAAGAATGTCGGTGTGGTGCTCGACGATGACCACCGAGTTTCCCTGTTCCACTAGAGTTTGAAGCACCTCGAGCAGCCGCGCGACATCGTGGCGGTGCAGCCCAGTAGTGGGCTCGTCCAGCAGCAAGAGTGCCGGGGGTTGGGCCTCGTCACCGCGGAAGTTCGCGAGGTGGCGCACGAGCTTAAGCCGCTGCGCCTCGCCGCCACTCAGGGTGTTGAGCGGTTGCCCGAGGGGCAGATAGCCGAGCCCAACGGCCTCCAGGCCGGCTAGTCGCCGGTGGATCGCGGGCTGCGTCGCGAAGACCGCCAGAGCTTCCGTGACCGTGAGTTCGAGCAGTTCGGCGATCGAGCGACCCTCCCGACGTACGGCGAGCACCTCCGGCTTGAAGCGGCGGGTCCCGCAGCCCGGGCAGGGAACGAAGACATCCGAAAGGAACTGCATCTCGACGCGCTCGTGGCCTAGCCCCTGGCATTGATCGCACCGTCCCTCCCCCCCGTTGAAGGAAAATGCGGAGGCCCCGAGGCCGGCGGCCCGCGCGTCCGGGGTCGCTGCATACAGCTCCCGCACGAGGTCCCACGCCTCGACGTAAAGCACCGGCGTTGACCGCGGAGTGCGGCTCAG
>SYDD01000057.1 GCA_005786775.1 Opitutaceae bacterium | reverse complement strand
GGTCTTGCCGACGCCGGCCTCGCCGATGAGGACGGGGTTGTTCTTGCTGCGGCGGCAGAGGATCTGGATGACGCGGCGGATCTCGTTGCGGCGGCCGACCACGGGATCCATCTCGCCCTTGCGGGCAAGCTCGGTGAGGTCGCGCCCAAAGGCCTTGAGAGCGGGCGTTTTAACCTCCTTTTTTTCCTCGGCCTGAGCGCCCGGGCGCTGCGGATTGCCGGCCGCGGCCTCCTCGCCAGGCTCGCCGCCCTCCGCGGACTGCCCGCCGGAGAACTGCGGGTCGAGCTCTCGGAGGATCTCGTTGCGGGTACGCTCGATGTCGATCTCGAGGGACTTGAGCACGCGAGCGGCGACGCCTTCACCCTCCCGCAGGAGCCCGAGCAGGATGTGCTCCGTGCCAACGTACGAATGGCTCAGGGCCTTGGCCTCCTTGCCGGCGAGCGCCAGGACCTTTTTGACTCGGGGCGTGTAGGGGATGCTGGCCTGCGTCTTGGTCTCCTGGCCGGTACCGACCTGCTTCTCCACGGCGGCGCGGACAGTTTCGAGGTCGAGGCCCATCTTCTGGAGCACACTGACGGCCACCCCCTGCCCCAGCTTGATCAGTCCGAGCAGGAGGTGCTCGGTGCCGACGTAGTTGTGATGAAACCGGTCGGCCTCCTTGCGGGCTAGCGCGAGGACCTGCTGCGCCCGGGGAGTGAAGTTGTTCATGGGTTCTTGGGACATGGGAGAGGAGTTTGGGCGTTTCAGGCGGCAGCGCCGGGGTTCGCGGAGCGTATTTCAGGACGCGGGAAAGAGGCAAACTCGGCGCGGAGCCGCACGGCGCGGAGCGCATCGCGCTGGGCGGCATCACACTCGCCGCGCTGGGCGTGCTGGAGATGGCCCGGCTGCGCCTCAATCAGGAGGCGGTCGATGAGCGAGCGCTGGTCGTCCGGGAACAGGCCGAGATCAATTCCGAGGCGGAGCAGCGACAGCAGGTTCATCGCCTCGCCGGAAGTGAGCAGGTAGGAATTCTGCAGGATGCCATAGGCGCGGCCAATCTTGTCGTGCAGTTTACCCGCATCGGCCTCTAGGAGCCGGGCCCGGGCATTGACCTCGTGCTCGACGATGGACTGGAGAACGCTGCCGAGGCGCTTGAGGATGACCTCCTCGGCCTCGCCGAGGGTGGTCTGGTTGGAAATCTGGAAGATGCTGCCGCTGGCGTCGGAGCCCTCGCCGAAGAGGCCGCGGACGACCATCCCGAGCTGGTTCACGGCGCGGACGACCTTCTCCATCTGATTGGAGATGACGAGCGCCGGGAGGTGCATCATCGCGGAGGCACGCATCGCGGTGCCCAGGTTGGTCGGGCAGGCGGTAAGGTAACCGAGCGTGGGCGAGAAGGCGAAGTCGAGGTGTTCCTCGAGGGCAGAATCGAGGTCGTTGATCGCGGTCCAGGCGCGCTTGAGGTTGAGGCCAGCGCGGAGAACTTGGATGCGGAGGTGGTCCTCCTCGTTGACCATCAGCGAGAAGGCCTGGTCGCGGCTAATCAAGACCCCCGCGCCACCCTTGGAGCCGCTAAGCTCGCGGCTGATCAAGTGGCGCTCCACGAGGATCTGCCGTTCGAGCTCGCCGAGGTCGGAGACAGCGAAATTGAAACAGCGCTTCATCTGCGGCAGGCGGGCGACCGCGTCGCGGCAGGTGGTGAGGATCTGTTCCCGCTGGGCGGGCTTGGCCCAACCGGGGAAGGAGTGTCCGACCACGTTACGCGCGAGCCGGATCCGCGTCATCAGCACGATGGCGGTCTTGCTGCTGCCCGGGTCGGTGAGTTCCGAAGGGGCGCTCAGCAGCGCGGCGAGGGAAGTGGAATCCTCACGGGGCATCCGGATGAAAGGACTGCTTGACCTGGTTGATCTCGTCGCGGGCGCGAGCGGCGTCCTCGTAGCGCTCAGACTTGATGGCCTCGGTGAGGTCGAGTTCGAGCTTGGTGAGCCGGTCGTAGAGGGACTTCCGCTCCAGCGAGCGGGCGGGAACCTTGCCGGCGTGGGTGACCCCGCTGTGCATATTGGCGAGCATCGGCTCGACGAGCGTAGCGAAGGCCTCGTAGCACGCGGGGCAGCCCAGGCGTCCGTGCTTCTTGAATTCGACGGGCGTGTAGCCGCAGCGGGGGCAGCGGGTGCCCGGGGTGGGCGGCGCGGCGTCGGGGGTAAGGGAGGCCTTCAGCAGGAGGTCCGCGAGCGAGAAGCCGCCCGGGTCCGTGACCCCCTTCGCCTCGGCGCAGGCCTCGCATAAGTCCACCTTGTGCACCTTGTTATTCACGATCTGCGTGAGGTGCACGGTGGCGGGCTTGGAGCAAAGGTCGCATTTGAGCGGGTTGGCCATGGAAGCAGATGGTCTCGCCGAAAACGATGCCACAGGGGCCGAGACTGGCAAGTGCGGCGATGCGATGCGGGGCGCGTTCGCGGCCACCGGGGGGGGGCGGGAGCCCGGTTCAAATCCGGGTGCCTTCGACGAGGACGCGGCGACGGAAGGCCTCAAGCACCCGGCGGGTAACGGGGCCGGGCTTTCCGGTACCGATCTCGCGGCCATCAAGCTTCACCGCGGGGATGACCTCGGCGCCGGAGCCGGTCAGGAAACATTCATCGGCGATCCATACGTCATAGCGGGTGAGGTTGACCTCGCGCAGGGGAATGCCGAGCTCCTTGGCAATATCGAGGATCGTGGAGCGGGTGACCCCCTTGAGGGCGCCTTGAGAGGAGGCGGGCGTGAGAATCTCGCCTTTGTGCACAAGGAAGATGTTGTCCGCAGTGCATTCGGCGACGTAGCCCTGGTCGTTGAGCATGATCGCCTCGAGGGCCCCGGCCTGGCGCGCCTCGATCTTGCCGAGGATGTTGTTCAGGTAATTGAGCGATTTGACCGTCGGGGGCAGCGCGGCGGGGTTGATGCGCCGGGTGGGCACCGTGACGATGGACAGCCCGTGCTCGTAGTGCTCGGCCGGGTATAGAGAGATTTTGCCCGCGATAATGAAGACCGTGGGCTTGGCGCAGAGCCAGGGGGACAAGCCGAGGTCGCCCACGCCGCGGGTGACCACGAGGCGGATGTAGCCGTCGGTGAGGTTGTTCTGCCGGCAGGCCTCGCAGGTCGCGGCGCTGAGTTCGGCCCGGCTCATCGGCAGCTGAAGTAGGATCGCCTTGGCAGAGTACTCGAGTCGCTCCAAATGCTCCTCGAGGCGGAAGATGTTCCCCCCGTAGATCCGGATGCCCTCGAAGACCCCGTCGCCATAGAGCAGTCCGTGATCGAACACGGAGACCTTGGCGTCGTTGGCATCGACGAACTTACCATCCAGATAGATCTTCATCGGAGCGAGCGTAGGGGCCGCGGAAAAGCTTTGTCCAGCTTACGGGGCGGGCGCGGGCCTCAGGTAAGCCGGGACTGGAGCTGGCGGCTGATGGCGCCAAAATCGAGCAGCGCGGCCTCGGGGCGCTGCTTGAGCGCGGCGATGACCTTGCCCAGTTCTTTGCGGCTGGTGGCGCCGGAGGAGCGGATGGCCTCGGCGAGGAGGGCCTCGACCTGCTCCGGAGGGAGGGCGCGGGGCAAGTAGCGCTCAAGGATGCGGATCTCGGCCTCATTGGCGGCGACCAGATCGGCCCGGCCGCCAGCCGCGAACTCGGCCTTGGCGTCGGTAAGGTTCTTCACCGCTTTGCGCAGGGTCCCGATGACCAGGGCGTCATCGATCTCCACGTTCGCGTCCATCGCGGCCCGCTTGATGGCGGCATCGGCGGTGCGGAGCGCCGTGGTGGTGGCGGAGTCGCGGGCCTTCATCGCGACAATGATGTCGGCACGGAGGGTCTCGTAGGCGGGAGAGGGCATACCGCACATTCCGGGCGTGCCCTCCGCGGGGCAATCGTGATTTACTCCGCGCGATGAGTCCCCTGCCCTCGCGCAACGTCCTCGGTGGGCCCCTGCGGCCGTGTTCGACGCAACCGATGACTGGTTATTTCCGCAACGGGCGCTGCGACACCTGCGCTGAGGATGCCGGGTGCCACACGGTGTGCGTGGAGGTCAGCGCGGCGTTCCTCGCGGCCAGCCGGGCTCAGGGCAACGACCTGTCGACGCCGCGGCCCGAGTACGACTTCCCGGGTTTGGTGCCCGGCGACCGCTGGTGTGTCTGCGCGACGCGCTGGCTCGAGCTGATCGAGACGGGCGTGGCAGCGCCGATCGTGCCGGCGGCAACCCACGAGCGAACGTTGGAGCGGATTCCCCTCGCGCTGCTGCAGCAGCACGCCACGGCCTGAGCGCCGCGATGAGCTGGCACTGCGACACCTTCGCGACGGCCGCCGGGCCGTTTTCTGTGGCGGTTGACGCCGAGGGGGCGGTCGTCGGGGCGGTCTT
>SYDD01000360.1 GCA_005786775.1 Opitutaceae bacterium | reverse complement strand
GGAAACCGGAGCCCGGCCGCTCCTGCTGGGATCGAGGGCCCGCCTCGAAGTAGTCGACGGGCGCGTCGCACTTGATCCGGGACCGGCCGGGGCGGGACCGGCCGCGCTGCTCGTCCGCCCCGAATCCCCTAAAGCGGCGGAGGTCGCAGGAACGGCGCTGGAACTCGGCGCCGGCGCTTGGAGCGTCGAGGCCTGGCTCTGGCTCCGGCCTGACGCTGGGGCCGCCGAGGGCGTGCTGCTGGCGCTCGGCCCCGCAAACGGGGAACCGGTCCTGCGCCTGAGCGTACTGCCCGCGGAGGAATCCTTTCTCCTCGCCGGACTGGGTCAGTTGCACGAACGCGGTCCCCAGCCGCCCGGCCGCACGCGGGAGTTCGCCGACCCGAGCGGCCCGCCGCACCAACGTTTCAGGGAAGTCACGGTGTTGCTGACCCCGGCTGGGCGCCTGCCCCGCGGGCGCTGGTTCCACCTCCACTGGCGACACGACGAGGCGGGGACCCTGCGGCTCACACTCGATGGCCGGGACGCCGCGGCGGCGATGTCGCGCCTGACTGATCCGCCGCGCGGCGCGGGACTCCACCTGACTCTAGGCGGCGACGGCCAGGGGGGCCGCCCGTGGCCGGGCGTGATCGCCGAGGTGGCGATCGAACCGGGAGACGAGCGATGAGCGACTGGTTTCTGGCAGACGACCTCAGCGGCGCCCTCGACGCCGGCGCGGCCTTCCACGCGGCAGGGCGACGCGTGCGTCTCGTCGAGACCGCGGACGAATGGCAGCCCGGTCTAGAGGGCGAGCTCGTTGGCGTGAACACGGAGTCCCGCAACTTACCGCCGGAAGAGGCCGCGGTGCGGGTGACGGCGACCCTCGCGTACGCGTCCGCGCGCGGGGCCCGCTTGGTGTTCAAGAAGATCGATTCGACGCTGCGCGGGCCGGTCGCCGCGGAGCTGGCGGCGGTGCGCCAGCACCTGCCCGGGCACCGTATTTTGCTCTGCCCGGCTAACCCTGCGGCAGGACGTACCGTTGAGTACGGCCAGCTCCTAGTGCGGGGCGCGCCCGTCGTTGCGACCGAGTTCGCGCGCGATCCGGCGGCGCCTGTGCGGGAGGGAGACCTTCGCCGGCTCGTGGGAACGGCCCCGGGGCTAGTGATCGCGGACGCTCGGAACGATAGCGACCTGGAGACCGCGATAGCGGCTTTGGCAGCGCCACCGGGGCCGTGGCTGGCGGTGGGGTCGGGGGCGCTCGCGGGTCCGGTGGCCCGCCGGTTGGGCGGCGCCACGGGTACGTCTCGGCCGCCGCCGCTCCCGGCGACGGGGCCGGTGCTCTTCCTGAGCGGCAGCGCGCATCCCCTGAACCGGACCCAGGCGGAGCGCCTTGCGGCGGCCCGCGGCCTGACCGTGATCCGAGCGGATCCGGAAGCACCGGGGATCGCCCTCGCGGCAGGTGCGGCGCAACTGCGGAGCAATCGCGCGGCCATCGTGCTTGCTCCAGAGGCGCGCGCGCGGCCGGAGCGGATCCGGGAAACAATCGCGGCGCTCGGTGCGGCGCTCATCTCTGACCATGGGGTGCGCCGGGTGTTTGTCACCGGCGGGGAAACGGCTAGGGCCCTGGTGGCTCGCCTCGGCCTCCGAGAGTTGGTCGTCGGGGGCATCATCGAGCCGGGCCTGATCCTCGCCAACGCCGCGACCCAAGCGACCGGGCCACTGCTCCTCGCGGTGAAACCGGGCGGCTTCGGGAACGTGGACACGTGGCGCCGTGCGGCGGCCGCGCTGGCGTTCGCCGACGGAAGCTGAGCAGACTCAGCCGAAGCGGCTGGCGTCGATCCCGAGCACGCTGGCGGCGGCGGCGCGGTCGCCGCGGGTGGCATGCAGGACCTGATCGAGGTACTGCCGTTCCTGCCCGGTGAGGTACTCGGCCAATGAGGGCCAGTGCGTCACCTCGTGGACCCGCAAGGGCAGCTGACGCGATGTGATGACGCGCGTCTCCGACTCGGTGACGATACGGGAGACCACCGCGCGCAGCTCCGTGAGGTTGCCGGGCCACGGGTACGCGCTGAGGACGGCAAGGGCGTCGGGGGTGAACTCCACTAGCCGACCCTCAAAGTGCGGATTGGCGACGCCCGCGCTAATGTGCCGGACGAGGAGGGGCAGGTCCTCCGGACGCTGGCGGAGCGGCGGCAAGTTCACGGGTAAGGCGGCCACGCGGAAAAAGAGCTCCTCGTGGAACTTACCGGCATCGACCATCGCCTCGAGGTCATGGGTCGTGGTGGCGATCAGCCGAAACCCGTGGGCGTTCTGGCGGAGGACGCTGACGAATTCACGTTGGACGGGGAGGCTGAGGCGCTCGATGTGCTGGAGCAGCAATGAACCGCCGCGGGCTTGGCGCACCCACTCGCCCCCCTCCCCTTTCTCGCCCAGCAGCCCGGCGCGGAAGTCTGCCTCCGAGCAGAGGGTGCCGTCGACCCGGACCAGCGTCGCCGGGGCGCCGCCGCCGGCAGCGTGCAGGACCTCGGCCACATCATTCTTTCCGGAACCGTTCTCGCCCGCCAGCAGCACCGGGCCGCGGACGGTGGCTAACTTGCGCACCTGCGCGACCACGCGCTCCCAGCGCGGGCCGGCGCCGGGAAGCCGAGCGGTGAGATCCGCCGCGTTACCACCCGCTGGGGCCTCCGCCAGCCGCACCTGCTGCGCCCGCAACTCCAGGCCCCGGCGCAGCGTGCCGAGGAGCTCGTGGATCTGGAAGGGCTTCCGCAGGTAGTCAAAGGCCCCGAGCTTCAGCGCGGCAATCGCACTGTCCGTCGAAGCGTACGCGGTCTGGATCACGACCACCACCGACGGATCGTAGGCCTTCAGCTCCCGCAGCAGCGTGATGCCATTCATCGGCCCCATATCGACGTCGGCCAACACCAGGTCGAACTTGTCCGTCTTATAGCGGGCGAGCGCCTTCTCGCCGTCCGTTGCAAAGGCCGTCGTATAGCCCGTCGGCTCGATCACGGCCTGAAGCATCTCGTGGACCGAGACGAGGTCGTCGACAATGAGGATGGCGGGCATGCGCGGGGATGGTTAGGGTCGACGTCGGGGGGTCAAGGCGGCCGCGGTCAGTTAGGAGGCCGCAATAACGGAGCCCATCTGGAAGATCGGCAGGAACATCGCCATCACAATGCCGCCGATGACTACGCCAAGGAACACGATCAGGGCCGGCTCGATCAGCGAGGTTAGGCCGGCAATGCCGGTCTCGCACTCATAGTCATAGAAATCAGCGAGCTTGTTGAGCATCCCGTCGACGTTGCCGGTGGCCTCGCCGGCCTTGACCATATGGCGGAGGGTGGCGGGGAAGTAAGGATCGCCCTCAAGGGCCTCGGAGACCTGGCCGCCAGCGCTGAGGTGGCGGGAGATGCCGGCGCAGGCGGCTTCAATCTGAGCGCGGCCACCGGCGGCGGCGACGATCTCAAGCACGCGGAGGATGGGGACGCCAGCCCGGACCAGCGCGGCGTACGTGCGGCAGAAGCGGGAGAGCGCAACCTTGTGGACGATCGAACCCGCGACCGGTAGGCGGATGATGGCGGCGTCAAAGGCGCGACGGCCCGCCGGGGTGGCGAGGAGGCGTTGGCCGAGCCAGCCGACACCGCCACCCCCGAGCAGCAGTGCCCACCACCACCCGCGTAGGAATTCCGAGAAGTCGATCAAAGCCTGGGTCGGCCCCGGGAGCTGGGCCCCAGCGGAGGCGAACATCCCCGCGAAGACCGGGATCACGAAGATCAGCAGTACCGCGACCAGCACCACCGCGAGGCCGATGACGGCAATCGGGTAGACCATCGCCGACTTCACCTTCTTCGCGAGCTTCACCGTCGACTCGAAGTAGCCCGCCACGCGGCCAAGGATCTCGGCGAGCGCGCCGCTTGCCTCGCCGGCCTCGACCATCGCGATGAACAGGGGATTGAAGGCCCGCGGGAAACGCCGCCCCGCGGCCGAGAGCGGGTTGCCTTGGGAGATGTCGGAACGGACCTCGCG
>SYDD01000359.1 GCA_005786775.1 Opitutaceae bacterium | reverse complement strand
TTGGGCCGCGAGGCCGCGGCCGGTGAGGCGGCGGCGAGTAGGCCGGGCACGGAGAGCAGGAATGGGAGCAGGATCGAGAGGCGCATGCAGGTGGAGCCGGCGCGTGCAGCCGGTAATTTGAGGGGAAACAGAAGCCGCAACGTGGCACCAGCCGAAATTCGCCGCCATCTCCCGCCTTGCCGCTTTCCGGGGCACCGTCCACGTTCGCGCCCAGTTCAATGGCCTTCCCCCCTCCTCCCCCCGTGCTCGCCCGGCGCCACCTGCCGGCCGCGGACCTCGGGCAGAACCCGGCCGAGGCACTGCTCACGCTCTACGCCTGGATGCAGCTCGCCCGCACCGCCGACAACCGCATCCTCGACCTCTTCCGACAGGGGCTGATCCGCGGCACCGTCACGGGCGGCCAGGGCAACGAGTCCCTCATCGTCCCGCTGGCGCTGCTGGCCGACAAGGCCACGGACGTCATCTCCTTCACCCACCGGGACCTCGGCGGACATCTGGTGTGGAGCGGCCACCTCTGTGACCACCTGAACCAGTACTTCGCCAACGCGGGCAGCCCGACCAAGGCCCGCGAGGGCAACATCCACCACGGCGACCCCGCGCGGCGGTCGCTGCCGATGATCAGCCACCTCGGCGCGATGCTCTCCAATGTCGCCGGCGCCACCGACTCGCAGCGGCGCCTCGGCCGGCCGGCCGTCGGCTTCGCCTCCTTCGGCGACGGCAGCTCCAGCACGGGGGACGTGCATGAGACGATGAACCTCGCGGCCTTGCTCGGGCTGCCGATCCTCTTTGTCATCCAGAATAACGGCTACGCCTACTCCACCCCGACCGACGAGCAGTTCGCGGCAGGCACGGAGCTCTGGCGCCGGGCCGCCGGCTACGGGATCGAGGGCGCGACGGTCGACGCCACCGGGGACGTGCTCGAGACCGCGCGCGTGCTCGCGGCGGCCGTGGCGCGGGTGCGGACGACCGGCCGCCCCTACCTGCTCGAGGCCAGGGTGCTCCGCCTGCGCGGGCACGCCGCCTACGACACCTGCGACTACCTGCGCCCCGGCGAGGCCGAGGGCTTTGTCGCGCGCGATCCCCTGCCCCGGCTCCGGGCGCGCCTCGCCGCCGAGTTGCCCCCCGGCCGGATCGAGGCGGTCGACGCCGAGCTCGGCGCCTTCCTCGAGGCCAGCGTGCGCGTCGCCTTGGCCACGCCCCGGCCCGACCCCGCCGGGATGGCGGACGACGTCTTCGCCCCAGACCCCGCTCCGCTACCCTGGCAACCCTCCGTCCCCGCACCCGCCACGGCGGGCGGCGCCCCAGCGGACCCGGCCGGGCCGCAATCGCTCAACTTCGCCCAGGCGCTCAACGCGGGCCTGCGCAAGATCCTCCGCGAGCGCCCGGAGTCGCTCGTGCTGGGGCAGGACATCGGGACTTACGGCGGGGCGTTCAAAGTGACGGACGGCCTGCTGCGCGAGTTCGGCCGCCCCCGGGTATTCAACACGCCCCTCGCGGAGAGCGCGTGTACCGGTTACGCGATCGGCCTCGCCCTCAACGGCCACCGCCCGATCGAGGAATTCCAGTTCGCCGACTTCGCCACCGAGGCCGCGACCCAGATCACGCTCAACGCGGCGACGATGCGCTTCCGCTCGGGCGCGGCCTGCCCGCTGGTCCTGCGCCTGCCCTGCGGCGGCGGCCTGACCTTCGGCTCCTTCCACTCGCAGGAGCTCGAGTCGCTCTTCCTCTCGATGCCGGGGCTGAAAGCGCTTTACCCGAGCACCCCGCAGGACGCGTTCAACGCGCTGCTCGCCGCCTACGAGGACGACAACCCGGTCCTGCTCCTGGAGCACAAGGGCCTCTACCGCCGGGGCCGCGCTCCGGTGGCGTGGGACCCGGGCTACCGCGACGTGTGGTCGCCGCGGATGGTGCGCGCGGGCGACTTCGCTACGCTGGTGACCTACGGTGAGATGGTGCACGTCGCCGAGGAGGCAGCCGCCTACTTCGCGGCGGAGTATGACTTGGCCTTCGAGGTGTTCGACCTGCGCGCGCTGGCGCCGCTGCGCCTTGAGTCTATCCGCGACTCGCTCGCCCGCACCGGGCGGTTAGTTGTACTGCACGAAGGCCGCCGTACGCACGGGTTCGGCGCAGAACTGGTCGCAGGTCTAACGGAGGAGCAGTTCCGCACCCTCAAAGCCCCGCCCCTGCGCCTCGCCGCCCTCGACCTGCCCGTGCCCTTCGCACCGGAACTCGAGCAGGCTTTTCGCCCCGGCCGCGACTCCGTCATCGAGCGCCTCACCGCTTGGATCGGCTAAACACCCGCCTCCGATGCCCCGCCGCTCCCCTCGCCTCGACTGGTCCCGCGTCCGTCTCCTGGCGTTGGACGTGGATGGCGTGCTGACGGACGGGACAGTGCTGATCCTCGCGGACGGCGGCGAAGGGAAGTCGTTTTCTATCCTCGATGGCCACGGGCTGCGGTTGCTGGAGCGGGCCGGTGTCGTCACGGCCTGGATCAGCGGCCGGGCCTCGGAAGCCACCACGCGGCGCGCCCGCGAGCTCCGGATTCCGCATTTATTTCAGGGTCGGCTGGATAAGCGTGTCGTCTTGGCTGGTCTCGCCGACCGTCTTGGGCTGACCGCAGCGGACTGCGCCTACATGGGTGACGACGAGATTGACGTTGAGGCGCTGCGCTGGGCGGGGATTGGAATCGCACCCGCCACGGCGATGCCCGCCGCCCTCGCTGCCGCCGCCTACGTCCCCACGCGGCCCGCCGGCCACGGCGCCGTGCGGGAGGTCTGCGACCTGATCCTCGCCGCGCGCCAAGCGCAGCCGAAGCCGCGTTCTCCGCGCGTCGCCGCGCCCCACGTCCGATGAACCTACGCGCCTGCTGGCTCCTGCCCCTCGCGGGCCTGCTTCCCGCCGCGGAGCGCCCACCGTTGGCAGTTCCAACCACCTTGCGGCCCGCGGCACCGGCAACCACCGGCGCGATCCCGGCGCGGCCCGATTCCCCCGCGGTCAACTGGGTGCTGCCCATCTTCAGCGACCAGGAGGGCCACCGGCTGATGAAGCTTCAGGGCACTGAGGTGCGACCGGTCGACGGCCGCGTCGCCATCACTAACCTAATGATCACCACCTTCACCGGAGACGCGCGCGCCGCCGTAGATAGCGTCCTGCTGAGCCCGCGGGCCGTCTTCTCGCCCAAGGACAACACCGCCCGCGGGGAGCAGACCGTCCGGTTCATCCAAGACGATGTGGAGGTGACGGGCACCCGTTGGGCCTACGATCACACCGCGAAAAAGGTTTCGCTGGAGGGCGAAGTGCGCGTCACGTTCCGCGCCCGGATCACCGACATCCTGCGATGAATCTCCGCGGCCTCGCCTGCCTCCTCCTTGCCCTGCGCGCGGGCCTACCCGGCGCCACCCCCGCCGTGCCGACCCCCGCGGCGCCGCTGCCCCCGACCACGATCGAGAGCGGAGCCCTTGAGCTCTTCAGCACCGAGAAGGAGACCACCTTTACCTACAGCCGCGGCGTGCGCATCACGGCCACCAACCTGGTCCTCACCTGCGACCACCTCGTGGTCATCGCGCGCCGCTCCGGCGACCCGGCCGCGCTGGTCGGCCGGCAGGAGAAGCTCAAATCACTGGTCGCCTCGGGCAACGTGCGCCTCGTTCAGGACGACCGCGAGGCGACGGCCGATCGGGCCGAGGTGTTCCCCGACGACGACCGCGTGATCCTGACCGGCAGCCCCGTGGTGCGCAGCGTAAAGGATGGTTGGGAGCAGCGCGGCCCACGGATGGAACTGCTCCGCGGCGAGCGGCGCGCCGTGATTCGGGGCGAGGGCACGGAACGGCCCCGCACCGTCCTGCCGCCGCTAAAGGACCTCGGTTACGACAAGATCCCGGAGCGTCGTCCCGCGCCCGCCAACGCGGCGGCAAACCCGGGCACCCCCGCGCCGGCCCCACGATGAGCGCGCCCGCCACGGGCTGGGATACCTGCCGCAGGAAGCCTCGGTGTTTCGAAAGCTCACCGTCGAGGAGAACATCCTCGCCATCGTCGAAGCCGTCGGCATCCCGCGGCGCGAGCGCGCCGCCGCGGTGCAGGCCCATCTCGACGAGCTGCACCTCGGGCCCGTGGCGCGCCAGAAGGCCTTTACGCTTTCGGGCGGCGAGCGCCGCCGCCTCGAAATCGCCCGCGCGCTTGTCTCCAAGCCGCAGTTCCTGCTGATGGACGAACCTTTCGCC
>SYDD01000056.1 GCA_005786775.1 Opitutaceae bacterium | reverse complement strand
CTGCGGCGCACGCGGATCCGGTTCGAGAGCCGTACCGGCCCGATTCCGTGGTTCGTGCGGGTGAAAAACCCGCTCGCCGCCTTCGCTTTTCACGCCGACGCTCCCATCACCCTCCCCGCCGGGGGCGATCTCCTGCTCGACCACCGGCTCGAATTTCTCCGCGCATGAGCCTGCCCCGCCGCTCCTTCCTCCGCCACGCCGCCCTCGGGGCGGCCGGGCTCGGCCTCGCGCGGGAAGCGGTCGCGGCGCTCCCGGAGTTTGCCGCCGACCGGCCCGAGCCCTTCTGGGAGGCGGTGCGCGCGCTCTACCCGCTCGAGCCCGGCTTCACCTACTTCAACACGGGCGGGCTCGGCTCGACCCCGACCCCGGTGCTGGAGCGCGTCGCGGAGGTCACCCGCCGCCTGCAGGCCAAGGCCGAGCACGGCCACGCGCAGTTCACCGCCGCGCGGGCGGACGTGGCGCGTTTCCTCGGCGCGGACCCGGCCGAGGTCGCGTTCGTCCGCAACGCCACCGAGGCCAACGCGATCGTGGCGGGCGGGCTGCGCTTCGCGCCGGGGGACGAGGTCATCTTCGAGACGCACGCTCATCCCGGCGGCTCTTTCCCTTGGCTGCAGGCCGCGCGCGTCCGCGGCGTCGTGGTGCGCACCTTCGAGCCGGATCCGCTTTCCGCGGCGGGCAACCTCCAGCGCCTGGCCGCGCTGGTCGGCCCGCGCACCCGCGTCGTGCAGGTCTCCCACATCACGGCCCCGACCGGGATCATGCTACCCGCCCGCGCCGTGGCCGACCTCTGCCGGGCGCGCGGGATCTGGTTCCACCTCGACGCGGCGCAGTCCGCCGGGATGGTACCGGTTGATTTCACCGCGCTGGGTTGCGACTCCCTCGCGGTGAGCGGCCACAAGTGGATCGGCGGCCCACTCGAGACCGGCGTGCTCTGCGTGCGTCGCGCGCGGCAGGAGGAGCTGGAGCCGCCGCTGGTGGGCGCGCACTCCGGGGACCTCGATCCCGCGACGGGCCGCTTCGCGCTGAGCGCGGGCGCGCTGCGCTACGAGTACGGCACGCGTAACGTCGCCGCGGCGCTCGGGTTGGCGGAGGCGATGCGCCTGCAGGAGCGGATTGGCCGCGACCGGATCGCGGCGCGCGGGCGCCAGCTCGCCGCCCGCGCGCACGCCGGCCTCGCGGCCCTTCCGGGCGTCGAGATCCTTTCCCCCGCGGGCGGCGAACTCGCGGCGGCGATGGTGACGTTCCGCACGGCGCGCATCCCCCACGACCGCCTCTTCGGCCTGCTCCTGCGCGAGAAGGCGATCCGCACGCGGCCGGTGACCGAGGAGCAGTTCAACGCGCTGCGCGTCTCCACCCACCTGTGCAACTCCCCGGCCCAGATCGACGCGCTGGTCGCGGCGGTAGGCGAGTTCCTGCGCCGGGAGGCCTGAAGCCGATGCCCGCGTCAGTCCACTTCGATCACCATCTCGATCTCGACCACCGCGCCAGCGGGGAGCGAGGCCACCCCGAGGGCCGCGCGGGCGTGCTTACCGCGTTCGCCGAACACGGCGACGAGGAGGTCCGAGCAGCCGTTCATCACCTGGGGCTGCGCGGTGAAGGTGTCCACGGCGTTGACGAAGCCGCCGACGCGGACGACGCGCTTCACGCGGCCGAGCTCGCCGATCTCCTGCTTGAGCGTGGCGAGGAGCGCGAGTGCGGTGGCCTGCGCGGCCGCGTTGGCCTGCTCGGGCGTGGCGTTCTGGCCGACCTTGCCGGTGATGACCTTACCGGCGGCGTCGCGCGGGATGTGGCCCGCGAGGAAGACGAGGTTGCCCGCGCGGACGGCGGGCACGTAGTTCGCGATCGGGGCGCTGACCGGCGGGAGCTTCAGCCCGCGCGCGGCGAGGCGGGTCTCGGGGGTCTCGGCGCCGGCCGCCCCGGCGGGAATGGCGGCGGCGAGGGCGAGCGTGAACAGGAAGCAGGGGAGGGGACGCATTCCCGGAGGCTGGCGCGATGAACCGGCGCGGACGACATTTTTTTGCCGGCGCGCTCGCGCTCGTGGCCGCCCTAGTGCCCCGGGCGGCGGAGGCGCCCCGGCACGACCTGCACCTGCTTGTCAACCTCAGCGGCCCGGGCTCTGGCATCATCGGGCGGGCGGGCCAGGCCCGCAGCGGCCTCTACCGGTCGGCGGACCGGGCGACCTTCGAGCACGTCGGGCCGCACCACATCCGGATGTTCCACCTCACCCACGACCCGCGGGACGCGCGGGTCGTGTACGTTGCCGCGCTCGAAGGCCTGCTCCGTTCCCCAGACCGGGGCCTCACCTGGCGGATCACCACCAGCTGGGATATGACCGAGGGCAAGGCGGTGGCCTTCGACCCGGCCGAACCGGCGCACCTGTACCTCGCGCTGCCGGACGGCATCGCCTTCTCGCCCGACGGGGGCGGCACTTGGGAACGGCGCCAGACGGGCATCACCCGCGCCTACACCAACGCGCTCGTGGTGGACCGCAGCCGCGCCGGCCGCGTCCTCGCCGGGTGCGAGCTCGGCATCCATCTCTCCGAGGACGCCGCGCGCACCTGGCGCCGCGTCCGCCCCACCGCGAAGGTCACCTACGATCTGCGCCAGTCGCCCCACGACCCCCGCGCCTTTGTCGCCGCGACTTCCGCCGACGGCCCGCTGGCGTCCGCTGACGGCGGGGAAACCTGGCGCGAGCTCCCGGGCATCGGCCGGGAGCGGACGTTGCACAATATCGTCTATGACCCGGTCGGGCCCGGGCGGCTGGTCCTGTGCGGCTGGGGCGTGGGCGTGCAGGTTTCCGAGGACGGCGGCGCGACGTGGGCGGACCGTTCCGCCGGCCTGCCGCGGCGCGAGGTATGGAGCGTGGCGGTCGATCCTGATTTCCCGAATCGGCTCTACGCAGCGCCCTTCCAAGAGGACGTATACGCATCGGACGACCTGGGCCGCACCTGGCGGCCGCTGTCCTTCGGCAAGGCGACGGTGTTCGCCTTGGGTTTCTTGCCCCGTCCCGCTCCATGAAGCGCGCGCTCTCTGGCCTTGTTCTGCTCGTGCTGCTGACCGGGTGGCCCAGCGGCGTGGCGGCCCAGCCCGCGCACACCGGGCCGATGCCGTCCGTTCGGTTTGAGCCCGACGCCCGCCTCCGGCGCGAGGCCTACCTCGCGCGGCGCGACGAGGCGGTGCGTTGGCGGGCCGCGCAAACCCCGCTGGCCACCGCGGGGCTCGCCGACCTTGCGGCCCGCTTGGCCCTGCGGCAGGACGCGGCAGGTGTCTCCACCCGGTTGATCGAGGTGCTGCGTGCCCCGTCGGGGGATATGTTCTGGATGTTTCCCGTCACCTGCATCGCCTACCTTGGGCGCGAGCAGCTGACGCCCGAGGCCCAGACAGCGCTGCGCGAGGCATGGCGCACCTATCACCCACTGCGGGGCGACACCGAGAATCATTGGGTGATGTATTACTCTTCGATGCTGCTGATGGCCCAGCTCTGGCCCGGCGAGCCGGGGGAACGCTGGTTCAACGGTAAGAGCTCGGCTGAGATTGCCCACGAGGCGCGCGCGTGGCTCCTGCACTGGATGGACCTCACCACCACGATCGGCCAAGGTGAGTACGACTGCACCCATTACATCGGTGAGTATCTGATCCCGATGCTTTATCTGAGCGCGTGGGCACAAGAGCCTGAGATGCGCCAGCGCGCGCGAATGATGATGGATTATATCCTCGCCGATTTTGCGGTCGATTCCCTGCAAGGAATCTACGTCGGGGCCCACGCCCGCAGCGATGACAAGTCCGTGCTCGAGCGCTGGAACTCCCTTTCGTCCTTCTTTGCGTGGCTCTGCTTTGGCAACACCGCGCCACCCGTCGGCTTCGGCTGGGGGATGTTCTTCGCGCTAGTCGCCGAGCACTATGAGGTCCCAGAGGTTATCCACCGGATCGCCAGCGACCGCGCGGGGCCCTACCTCCACCGCGAGCGCAAGCGTACCCGCCACCGCTGGCGCAACAGCGACGTCCGTAACGCGCCGGTCTACAAGACTACTTGGGTGGGGCCCGACTACGCCATCGGCTCCGACCAGGGCGGGCTCCTCCAGCCCATCCAGCAGCATTCGTGGGGCCTAACGTGGGCCGCGCCGGACCCCCGCGGCGTGCACAACACAATTTTCGCCAACCAGCCCTTCTATGGCGCCGAGGAGCTGATGATGTACTTCACCGAGATGCCGGACTGGATGCCCGCGTCGGTGACCTTCCAGGGCAAACCCACCTACACCAGCGAGGCGAAGCTCCTCGGTGGCTCCCCCTTCGAGCAGATCTTCCAGCAGGACGACACCGTGATCGCGCTGCACCGGATCGCCTCGGACGCTCCGTTCGTCCAGGTGAATGGCTTTTTCTCGAAGGACCTCGTCCGCACCGAAGAGGACCCGTCTGGCTGGATCTTCGCCCAAGGCGGGCGCGCCTACGTGGCCTTCCGGCCGCTTGCGCCGTACGAGTGGGTGCCCCTGGAGGGTGGAGGCCGGCGCCTGCGCTCCCCGCACGCGCGCAACGGCGTCATTCTGCAGCCGGCGTCCGTCGCCGACTTCCCTTCGTGGGAGGCCTTCAAGGTGGCCGTCCGGGCGCTGCCGCTGGAGGTGCGCCTTGAGCCGGGGCCGCGAGTTGCGTTCACCACGCTCCGCGGTCGGCGCGTCGAGTGCGCGTACGGCGAGGTGCCACGCGTCGACGGGCGGGTGGTGGATCACGCCGCGGAGTGGAAATTGTTCGCGGGTCCGTACCTCAACGCGGAGGTCGGTAGCCGCCGGCTCGAGCTCACCCATGGGCGGTTGAGCCGGGTCCTCGACTTCAACGCGCTCACCATCACCGATGCGGTCCGTCCCTAAAGCCGCCTGGCGCGCCGCCTTGGCGTTGGTCTCGGGTGCCCTGGCCTGCGCGGCGGCGACACCGGCGAGCGAGCCTACGCCGGCTGCCGCCGCCCACGCTTTCTTGGCGCGCTTGGCCGACGAGGTCGGGCCGCGCCTCACCGGCAGCGCGGGCAACGCCGCCGCGCTGGATCGCCTCGAGGCTGAGCTACGCGGGCTGGGCCTCGCGCCTGAGCGCCAGCCGTTCACTGCCCCGGGGTGGATCCGCGGCGACGACCAAGTGGAGGTGATGGCCCCCTTCAACCGCCGCCTGCGAGTGGCGGCCCTTGGTTTCTCCCAGGCCCACCCGGCATTCACGAGCGAACTGGTGGATATTGGGCTCGGCCGGCCCGGTGACTACCCGGCGGGCGAACTTCGAGGGCGCGTGGGGCTGCTGGCTTCCGGTTCGCCGCTACCGGCCGCGGATTACGTCGGAGCCGCGGTGGCCCGCGGGCTGGCGGCGATTTTGTTCATTAACCGCGAGGGTGGAGGTCAGTTGCTCGCGCGCACCGGCTCGCCCGCGGGCCAGCCCCTGCCGCTGCCGGTCTACTCGATCGCGCAGGAGGAGGGCCGCTGGCTAGGTCGCCTCGTGGCGCGCGGCGTCCCGGTGCGCCTGCGAGTCGAGACGCATTCCCGCTGCGTCCCGGTCGCCACCGCCAACCTCCGCGTGATGCTCCCCGGCCGCGTGCCGTCGCGGGTGATCGTGGGCGCACACTTAGACAGCTGGGACCTCGGTCAGGGCGCCTTGGACAACGGCATCGGAGTGGCGCAGCTCCTCGCCCTAGCCCGCGCCTTGGCCGGTTCGGGGAGTCACCATGCGATAGAGCTGATCTGGTTCAACGGCGAGGAGCAGGGCCTGCAGGGCTCCCGCCACGCCGCCGCCCTGCTTGGCGCCACCCCGGTGGCGGCGATGCTCAACCTAGACATGATCGGGGTGCCCGTCGCGGTGAATGCTCTCGGCGACGACACGCTGGTGCCGTTCCTCGAGCGCTGGAACGCCGCGCGCCATCCGGAGCAGCGCCTGCCCAAGGGGGTCGAGAACACCAACTGGATCGGCAGCGACCACACGCCCTACCAGCTTGCCGGCGTGCGCGCGCTCACCTTCAACGCGCCCCTGCCACGCGAGGCGGCCCGCCATTACCATGACTTCGCCGACACCATCGACAAAGTAACGCCGCAGCTGCTCGAGGAGTCGGTGGCGGTGATTTTGGACCTCGTGCGCGCCCTAGCCAACGAGCCCGGCCTCGACCCGGCGCGGCGAACGGCGGCGGAGACCGACGCTCTCTTCACTCGCTTCGGCCTCGACGCGCGTCTCCGGGCCTTCGGGCTGAAGCGAGCGCTTTGACTCCGGCGGGATTTCCGTCAGGTTTGCCGCGCCTTTCGCTCTTTATGCGTCCCCGCCTCCTCCTCCTGCTGGCCACCCTGCTCCTGCCGATGACCTCCCCGCTCCCCGCCGCCGCACCGCAGTTTGAGTCCCTCGTCGTCGGGGGCGGCTGCTTCTGGTGCACCGAGGCCGCCTATGAGCTGCTGCCCGGGGTCAAGAACGTCGTCAGTGGCTACGCTGGCGGGCACGTCCCGAACCCCACCTACGAGCAGATCTCCACCAAGAAGACCGGCCACGCGGAGGTCATCCGCATCGACTACGACCCGGCTGTGGTCTCCCTTGAGCGGCTACTGGACTATTTTTGGCAGGTACACAATCCGACGCAGGTCGGCGGACAGGGGAACGACATCGGCCCGCAGTACCGCTCCGTCATCCTCCACGCGAATGCCGCGCAGAAGGAGGCGGCGGAGCGTTCCCGCGCCCGCGCGGCCGCCACGCTCCGCGATCCCATCACCACGGAGATCGCGCCGCTGGAGCGCTTCTGGGAGGCGGAGGCCTACCACCAAGACTACTTCCGCCGGAATCCCAACGCGGGCTACTGCGCCTACGTGATCGCGCCGAAGGTGAAGAAGCTCACGGAGCAGCTGACCAAGGAGAAGCAGCCCTGAGCGGGCCCGCCGCCAGCGTCCCGCGGGTCACGGTGCTGCTGCCGGCCCGGGACGCGGCCGCCACTCTCGGCCGCGCCGTCGCCAGCCTCCGCGCCCAGACGTTCCCGGACTGGGAACTGCTGGTGGTCGACGACGGTTCCGCCGACGGCACGTCGGAACTCCTCGCGGCCATCGCTCGCGTTGAGCCACGCCTGCGGGTGCTCCGGCGGCCTCGCGAGGGCCTGGTGCCCGCGCTCAACGCGGGTCTGGCCGCGGCCCGCGGAGAACTGATCGCCCGGATGGACGCGGACGACGAGGCGCTGCCGGACCGCCTCGCGGAGCAGGTGGCTTGGCTCGACGGGCCCGCCCGTCGCTCCTGCGGCGTCGTGAGCTGTCTGGTGGAGCACGCGGGAGATCTGGCGGCGCAGGCGGGCTACGCGCGGCACGTGGCCTGGCTCAACAGCCTGCGGACCCCGGAGGCGATCGCGCTCCGCCGGTTCGTCGACGCCCCCGTCGCCCACCCGAGCGTGGTGTTCCGGCGCGAACTCGTGGCACGGCACGGCGGTTACCGCGCGGGCGATTTCCCGGAGGATCACGAGCTCTGGCTGCGTTGGATGGACGCTGGGGTGAGCTTCGGCAAGGTGCCCCGGGTGCTCCTGCGATGGCATGACCCGCCGAACCGGCTCTCCCGGCGGGATGCCCGCTACGCGCCCGAGGCGTTCTTCCGCTTGAAGGCCGAATGGATTGCCCGCTGGCTCCGGGCCCGGCCCGCCCTGGCGGCCCGTCCGCTCCTTGTTTGGGGCGCGGGTCGGCCGACGCGGCTCCGCGCGGCGGCGCTCGCCGCACACGGATTGCGCGTTGTGGCGTATGTTGACGTCGACCCCGCCAAGATCACGCCGGCGCTGGGCGGCTCCGGGCTGCCGGTGCTGGCGCCAACGGCCCTGCCGCCTCCGGGGGAGGCGTTCGTTCTCGCCTACGTCTCGACGCCGGGCGCGCGGGATCTGATCGCCGCGGATCTCACCGCCCGCGGCTGGACCGAGGGGCGCGATTTCCTGCTGTGCGCCTAGGCGGCCGCGCGCGGCTCAGCGCAGCTCGCGGAGCAGGAAGGCGTAGGCCAGCGCCTGCATCCGTGCGAGCTGGCGGTTGTCTGCGGCCCCGCCGTGGCCGCCCTCGATGTTTTCGTAGTAGAGCACGGGGTGCCCCTGCTCGAGCATCCGCGCGGCCATCTTCCGGGCGTGTCCCGGGTGGACGCGGTCGTCGCGCGTCGAGGTCGTGAGCAGCAGGCGCGGGTAGGTCACCCCGGGGCGCACGTTGTGGTAAGGCGAATACCGGGCGATGTACGCCCATTCGTCGGCCTTGTCCGGGTCGCCGTACTCGGCCATCCATGACGCGCCGGCGAGCAGGCGGTGGTAGCGCCGCATATCGAGCAGCGGCACCTGGCAGACGACAGCGCGGAACAGGTCGGGGCGCTGCACCATTACGGCGCCGACGAGCAGCCCGCCGTTGCTGCCGCCCTGAATGCCGAGGTGGCGCGGCGAGGTGACCTTGCGCCGCACGAGGTCCTCCGCGACCGCGATGAAGTCATCGTAGGCGCGCTGCCGCCGATCCTTCAGGGCCGCCTGATGCCAGCCGGGGCCGAATTCGCCGCCGCCCCGCAGGTTGGCGAGGACGAACACGCCGCCCTGCTCGAGCCAGGCCGCTCCCATCCCCGCGCGGTGGTTCGGGGTCTGGGAGATCTGGAATCCCCCGTAACCGTAGAGCAGCGTCGGGTTGCGCCCGTCCGCGGCGAGGTCCTTCCGCGCCACCTGGAAGTAGGGGATGCGCGTGCCGTCGGCGGAGACCGCCTCGTGCTGCGTGAACTGCAGTGGCGCGGCGGCAAAGAACGCGGGCAGTTGCCGGAGCAGTTCGGGCGCGCCCCTGCCGATCTCCCCGCGGAACAGGCTGGGTGGGGTCAGGAAATCGTCGGCCTGCAGCCAGAAGGCGTCCGAGGCGTCGTCCTCGCCGCTGGCCGTCGCGTTGCCGAATTCGACGCCCGGCAGCGGCGCGCGGTCCCAGCCGCCGCCCGGGCGCGGTGTCGCCACGAGGATCCGGCTCCGCACGTTGGCGAGCGTGTTGATCAGGATGTGCCCGCGGGTGATGCTGTAGCCGGCAAGCGCCTCACGCGGGCCGGGGGCGAAGAGAATCGCGAAGTCCCGCTCGCCGGCGAGGAAACGCTCCCACGGCATCGTCAGCAGCGCCCCTGCCGGGAAGGTACGGCCACCAACGGTCCAGTCCTTGCGCAGGGTAACGAGCAGGTGCTCGCGCCAGGTGCCGAGGCGGACGTCCGCCGGCAGGTTGAGGCGCTCGAATTTCCCGTCCCGCCCCAGAAAATGCTCCGCGGTGAAGAAGGTGGTGCCGCGGCGCGCGAACTCGCGCCGGAAGCCAGGCTCGACCGTGGTGTAGACCGAGGCGCTCACGTCGGTGCTCCGCCCCTCGAAGACCAGCGTCGCCGCCGTCAGCGGCGTGCCGCGGCGCCAGAGCTTCGCCTGCCGCGCGTAGCCCGAGTCCGTGAGACTGCCCGGCCCGAAGTCCGTCCCGACGTAGAGGTGGTCGCGGTCCCGCCAAGCGACCTGAGTCTTGGCCTCGGGCAGCTTGAAGCCGTCCGCGACGAACGCCTTCGCCCTTGGGTCGAACTCGCGCACGACGACCGCGTCGGCGCCACCGCGCGAGAGGCTGATTAGGCAGCGGTCCAGTTCCGGCTCGAGCCAGCTGGAGCCCTTCCACACCCAGTTCTCGCCTTCGGCCCGGGCGAGGGCGTCGAGGTCGAGCACGGTCTCCCACGCGGGCTCCGCCTTGCGGTACTCTGCGAGGGTCGTCCGTCGCCAGAGGCCGCGCGGATGGGCGGCGTCCTGCCAGAGATTGTAGTAGTGATCCCCGCGGCGGGCGACGTAGGGAATGCGCGCACGGGAATCGAGGATCCCGAGCAGGCGATCGCGCAGCGGGGCGAATTCCGGCGCCGCCTCCAGTTCGCCCAGCGACTGAGCGTTGCGCTCCCGCACCCAACTGAGCGCGCGCTCCCCCTGAACCTCTTCCAGCCAGAGGTGGGAATCATCGGGCGGCGTGGGGGTGGCGGCGGGGAGGAGCGGGAGCACGAGGAACGGGAGGGTGCGGGCGAGGGGGCGAGCGATTCGGAGCATCGGCGGAGCGTGTGCGCGTGGCGGCGAAAGCCAAGCGCGGGACGCAGGGTTAGTCCCGCCGCGGAAAAAATCTCGCGCGCGTGGTGCGCCGGGCCAGCCTCGGCCTCGCCGCCCCGACCCTTTTTACCCGCATGAATCCGATCGACCGCCGCACCGCCCTGAAGCTCAGCTTAGCCGGAGCTGGCTCTCTGGCCCTTCGCCCCGCCGCGCTCTCCGCCGCCGCCGTGGATGCCGTCGCGGCACCGTTCGGCGCGGAGTTCCCCAACCTAGACTCCCTCGCTACCGGCGAATGGTGGCAACGGACCCCCGCCGCGCCCGGCAAGGCCAAGGGCAAGGGCCAAGGCCAGCCGCCACCCCCGCCGATGGACGTCCCGCGCGATCAGGTCGTCGCCTTCGCCCTCTACACCGTGCAACGCGGGGTGATGAAGCTCACCGCCCAACTTTACCCCCTGAAGCCCGGCGAGGAGCGCGTTGCCCGGCTCGAGGTGCAGCGTGCTGGCGCGTGGGTTGAGCTCGCCCGCGCTGAGGTACTCTACCCGGGTTGGGACGCGCACTTCCGCGCGGAAAAGTGGGATTCCACCCGCGACGTTCCTTACCGCGTGCGCCACGGCGCGGAGGCTCGCTTCGAGGGCCTCATCCGCCGTGACCCGGTCGAAAAGGACGAGATCGTCGTCGCCAATATGTCCTGTAACTCGAGCCGCACGACCGGACAGCGGCCCGAGATCATCGATACCCTGCGGGCGCAAAATCCCGACCTGCTCTTCTTCGCCGGGGACCAGACCTACCGGCACACCGAGCACACCGCTGGCTGGATTGAGTTCGGCCTGCAGTTCCGCGACGTGATGCGCGACCGCCCGACCATCACCATCCCCGACGACCACGACGT
>SYDD01000358.1 GCA_005786775.1 Opitutaceae bacterium | reverse complement strand
CTGCGGGACATCGCGATCCTCTACCGGGCCCACTTCCAGGCGCTGGACATCCAGCTGGAGCTGGCGCGGCTGCAGATCCCCTATCAAATCACCAGCGGCGTGCGCTTCTTCGAGCAGGCGCACGTCCGGGACCTCATCGCGCTGCTGCGCTTCGTCTTCAACCCGGCCGACACCGCGGCGTGGGGCCGCATCGCGGTCCTGCTCCCCAAGGTCGGCGACAAGAACGCGCAGAAGCTCCACGCCGCCGCCCTCGACCACGCGCGCCTGATGCAGCAGGACTTCGTCGACGCCCTCGCGACCGACGACGTGGCCTCGCGCGTGCCCCGCGACGCCCGGGAGGAGTGGCCCAAGTTGACCGCTTCCCTGCGGCAGGTGCGCGACGTGATGCGTACTCTCAAGCCGCACAACGCGGTCGAGATCGCCCTCGACGGGTGGTACGGTGATTACCTGAAGGGCGCGTACGCCAACTACGAGTCGCGGCTCGACGACCTCCGCTCGCTCGTCGGGTTCGCCGGGCGGCACCCGGACATGCACGAGCTGCTCGCGCAGGTGATGCTGCTGAGCAGCGAGACGGGGGACCGTTCCGCCGACCCCGCCGAGGACGCCCTGCGCCTGACGACCGTGCACCAGGCGAAGGGACTCGAGTACGCGGCCGTGTTCCTCATCGGTCTCGCGGAGGGGAGCTTCCCGCTGCGGCGCGCGATCGAGGCGGGCGACGTCGAGGAGGAGCGGCGGCTGTTCTACGTGGCGGTCACCCGCGCGCGCGACGAGCTCTACCTCTGCTTCCCGAAGCTCAACACCAAGGGAGGCCCCGCGATGCTGCAGACCCCGAGCCGTTTCCTCGAGGAGCTGGCGCCCGACCTGTACCAGCCGCTCCGCCCTCGACGCAGTCTGGGCTGGTAACGCGCAGGGCCGAACTCAGCTGCGATTGCGGCGCCGGAACCACTCCCGCCGCGCCGGCGGCGGAGGCGGCGGCGGCAGACCGCCGCAGGACATCGCGTCCTCGGCCAGCATCCGGTCCTTGGCTGAGCCGTCGCCCAGCAGCCGGGCGGCGGTCTCGCCCATCCCAAGGCGGCGGAGGGTGGAGCGGAGCGCGGCCTTCATCTCCGGCTTGTACCAGAAGAAGAAACTGCGCTGCTCCTGCTTCTCCTCGGGGGAGCGGGCGACGCAGACCGGCTTCTGGTCGTAGGGATGGACCCCCGTCGCGTAGATCTCGGTCGCGACGGTCATCGGGGTCGGCGTGAAGTCCTGCACCTGCTCCAGCTTGAAGCCCAGCTCCTTGGTCTCCACCGCGAGCTGGGCCATGTCCTCGGGGCGCGAACCGGGATGGGAGCTGATGAAGTAGGGGATGATCTGGAGGTTGTCCCGGCCCAGGCGACCCTTGGCGGCGTCGAACTTCTCCTTGAAGCGCCGGAAGTACTTGAACGAGGGCTTGCGCATCACGCGCAGCACCGCGTCCGAGGTGTGCTCCGGGGCGACCTTGAGGCGGCCGGACACGTGGTGCTCGACCAGCGTGTCCACGTACCGCTCGTGGCTCTCCTTCTCCTGGCCCTTGGCGTGCTTGTGCAGGAAGAGGTCGTAGCGGAGCCCGCTGGTGACGAAGGCGTGGTTCACGCCGGGGGTCTCGCGCACCGCCTTGTAGACGTCGAGCAGCGCGGTGTGGTCGGTATCGAGGTTCCGACACACGTCGGGCCAGATGCAGCTGGGGCGCACGCACTCGTCGCAGATCCACTGCTCGCGCCCCTTCATCTTGTACATATTGCCCGAGGGACCGCCGAGGTCGGAGATGGTGCCCCGGAAATCGGGCATCTGCTTGATGGATTCGACCTCGCGCAGGATGCTGGCCTTGCTGCGGCTGGCGACGAATTTGCCCTGGTGCGCCGAGATGGTGCAGAAGCTGCACCCGCCAAAGCACCCGCGGTGCATATTGATCGAGTGCTTGATCATCTCGTACGCGGGGATCGGCCCCCGCTTGCGGTACTTCGGGTGCGGGAGCCGCGTGTACGGCAGGTCGAAGCTCGAGTCGATCTGCCGCTCGGACATCGTCGGGAACGGCGGGTTGACGACCAGCAGCTGGTCGCCCGTGGGCTGGACGAGCCGCCGCGCCTTCACCCGGTTCGATTCCGTCTCGATGTCCTTGAAGTTCCGCGCGTAGAGCGCGCGATCCCGCGTGCACTCATCGTGGCTGTGGAGGGTAAAGTCCTCCCAATGCTGGTTCTTCGGCACCGGCGCGCCCGGCGGCAGCAGCACCGCGGTCTGGGCGATGGTCCGCAGGGAGGAGAACGGCACCCCCTGCTTGAGCAGGCGGAGGATCTCGAGCAGGGGCAGCTCGCCCATCCCGTAAACGAGCATATCGGCCCCGCTTTCCGCCAGGATCCCCGGCTTCAGCGTGTCCGACCAGTAATCGTAATGGGTCACCCGCCGCAGGCTGGCCTCGATCCCGCCGAGCAGGACGGGCACCTCGGGATAGAGCTGCTTGAGGATGCGCGAATAGACGGTCGCCGCGTAATCGGGCCGGAAGCCGTGCTCGCCGCCCGGGGTGTAGGCATCCTGGCTGCGGGGCTTCTTCGCCGCGGTGTAACGGTTCACCATCGAGTCCATGCAGCCCGAGGTGACGCCGAAGAAGAGCCGGGGCGCGCCGAACTTGCGGAAATCGCGGAGGTCGTCGCGCCAGTTCGGCTGGGCGATGAGGGCGATGCGCAGGCCCTCGCGCTCGATGATGCGGCCGACGACCGCCGTGCCGAAGGCGGGATGGTCGACGTAGGCGTCGCCGGAGACCAGCACCACATCGAGCTCGTCCCAGCCGCGGGCGGCCGCCTCGTCGCGGGTGGTGGGCAGCCAGCGGCGGGGATCCCAGACGGGATCCTTCGCGACGGCCGGGGCGGGAGCAGCGGGCTGGCCCGGGGACATCAGCGGGCGGGGCCGCCGGGCGGGTTATTCGGGCAGCTCACGGTCCTTGGTCTCCGGCCCCCACCAGATCGCGATCATCCCCACGAGGTAGATGGCGGCGAGGGTGGAGCCGGTCTTGGCGAAGCTGCCATCGAATGCCTTGATAAGCGTGGCGGTCTGCAGGCCGCCAATGGCCGCGACGATGCGTCCGAAGTTGAAGGCGAAGCCTTGGCCGGTGGCCCGCACCGCGGTCGGGAACAGTTCCGGGAAATAGAGCGGGAAGAACCCGTAGAAGGAGGCGGTCACCCCGCCCGCGATGAACGCGGCCACCAGGAACCCGGTGCCGAACGCGGCGTTACCCTGGTAGAAGTAAAGGGCGGAGGCGATCGAGCCGACGCAGAGCACGGCGTAGGTGATCCGCCGGCCGAAACGTCCGGCGGCCACGGCGGCGATGATCGTCGCGACGATCGCGCCGAGGGACGTGGCCAACTGGGTCTTCTCCTTGGCGAAATGCTTCACCGTGGCCGTGTCCGGCATCAGCTCGGACGCCCAGCGCGGCGCCCACTGAATGGAGCCCCAGGTGCCGAGCAAGGCGACGCTCGCGAGGACCGCGCCAAAGAGCATGCTGCGGATCACGGCCGACTGGGTGCCGGGCTTCAGCCCGCCCGCGGCCACCGCGCGCGCGAGGTACTGCTTGACCGGGAAGAGGTAGCCCCACAACGCCACCGCCAGGCCGATGATCGTCACGAGGGTCGCCCAGGTCCAGTGGAGCTTGGACAGCGCCGGGGACCAGACGCCGATGATGACCAACGCCGCGATGCAGGCGACCAGGACGCCGAGCAGGTCGGACTTGCTCCAGTGCGAGGTCGACCCCTTGGCGTTCTCCTCGACCCACTTCTCGGACTCGCCGACAAAGAGGCGGATGAAGAAGATCAGCAGCGCAGGGAAGGCACCGCTGATCATCAGGAAGCGCCAGGCCGAGTTGGCGAGCAGGCTCTGGGTCGCGGCTTCGGAGAGCCCGATCGAGCGCAGCATCACCTCGACGCCCCCGATGAAGCCCACCAGCCCCATGCTGAGCAGCGCCACCAACAGGAAGCCGACGTTGGCCGCCGCGCCGATCAGGCCGGCGATCAGCGCCCGGGATTTGCCGGGCCAGACCTCGTTGACCAACGCCACGCCGAGCGACCACTCGCCGCCCATCCCGAGGGAGGCGATGAACCGCAGCGCCGCGATGTGCCACGCCTCGGTGGCGAACCCGCAGAGGCCGGTGAAGATCGCGTAGGTGAAGATGCTGAGCGACATCGCCCGCACGCGGCCGATCTTGTCGCCCAGCCAGCCGAAGAGCACCCCGCCGCTGGCGGCGCCCACCAAAAAGACCGCGATGATCGCGCCGAACCACGCGGCCGTCTCGCCCGCGGGGGCATTGGGCCCGAGCAGATCCTTGAGCGCCGGCTGGCCGATCAGCGGGAATAGTCCCATCTCGAACCCGTCGAACATCCACCCAAGGAAGGCGGCGATCAGGGTCATGTACTTGGCGCGGTTAGAGTCGACAGGGGGCTTCATGCGGGGCAGATCGGGGGAGGGGGAGGGAGAGTCAAGGGGTCCGCGGGGGACCGGACGCGGCGCTAGGCTCCGGTCCGCCACGAAAATTGCAAGCGCCGCCGGTGGCCCGGGACGATCTCCGGGATTGCGCCGCCGCCTCCCCTCCCCCTCTCTTCGGGCACCGTATGCCCGCCCCTTCCGTCGAAAACGTTGTCATCATCGGCACCGGCTGCGCCGGCCTGACGGCCGCCATCTACACCGGCCGCGCGAATCTTTCCCCGCTCGTGCTCGAAGGCCCCCTACCCGGCGGGCAGCTCACGACCACCAGCGAGGTGGAGAATTTCCCGGGCTTTCCCCACGGCGTCGACGGGTTCCAGCTGATGCAGAACCTGCGCGAGCAGGCCACCCGCTTCGGCACCCGCTTCGAGCAGGCGCTCGTCGACCGCGTCGATTTCACCTGCCACCCCCGCAAGCTCCACGCCGGCGACCGCGTCATCCTGGCCCGCGCCGTGATCATCGCCACCGGCGCCTCGCCGCGGATGACCGGGATCCCCGGTGAGAAGGAGCTCTACGGCGGCAAGGGCGTCACCACCTGCGCGACCTGCGACGGCGCCTTCTACCGGAAGATGGACGTCGCCGTGATCGGTGGCGGCGACAGCGCCGCCGAGGAGGCGCTCTTCCTGACGCGCTTCGCGTCCCGCGTCTACCTCGTCCACCGCCGCGACACCCTGCGCGCCTCGAAGATTATGGCCGACCGGGTGACCCGCCACGAGAAGATCACCTGCGTCTGGGACAGTCTACCCTTGGCGGTGGAGGGCGTTGCCGAAGGCGCGGTCAGCGGCCTGCGCGTGCGGAATGTGAAGACCGGGGCGGAGCAGGTCCTGGCGGTGAAGGGCATCTTCGTCGCGATCGGCCACCTCCCGAACACGGGGCCCTTCGCGCCGCCACTCGAGGTGGACGAGCAGGGCTATTTTAAGCCGGCCGCGGGCTCCGCGGTCCGCACCCGCATCCCCGGAGTTTACGTCGCCGGCGACTGCGCGGACCACGTTTACCGGCAGGCGATCACCGCCGCCGGCATGGGTTGCGCTGCCGCGATCGAGGCCGAGCGCTGGCTCGCCGGGCACGGCGACTGAGCCGTGGACCTGCCTCCCGCGATCGCCGCCCTCCATCGCGAACTGGGCATCCCGGCGAATTACACCACCCACCGTGGCCTGCCTTTTCACGCTGAAGCGCCCGAGCGGGAGCTCGTCCGAGTGGACCGGGGAGACGTCGATCCGCCCGTGCGGCTCCTGCCTGGGGCGGCCGCGGCGTGGCAGCGGCTGGAGGCCGGTGCGGCGCTAGACGGGATTAAGTTACTGCCGGTCTCAGGGTTCCGCTCGGTGGCGCGGCAAGCGGAGATCATCCGACGCAAACGCGCGGCCGGGCGGGACCTGGACGATATCCTCCGGCTGATCGCCGCCCCCGGCTTCAGCGAACACCACTCCGGCCGGGCGCTCGACATCGGTTGTCCGGGCCACACGGACCTTGAGGAGAACTTCGGCGAAACCTCCGCCTTCCGCTGGCTGCAGTGCCACGCAACGGGCGTCGGCTTCCGGCTGTCCTACCCGCGCGGCAACGCCTGGGGCATCGGCTACGAACCCTGGCACTGGTTCTTCGCCAGCGGAAACGGCGCGTAGGCGCCTCGGCGCGGCTCACTTGTGGTCCCACGGGAAACGCACCGCGGTGCGCGGGTGCTTCCAGACTTCGAAGACGGAGAACATCTTGCCGGGATTGAGGATGCCAGCCGGGTCCAGCGCGCGCTTGACCGCCTGCATCGCCCGAATCTGCGCCGGCGAATGCTGGATCCGGAGGAAGGGCGTCTTGGCCAGCCCGATCCCGTGTTCGCCGGAGATGGCACCACCGAGGGCTACGACTTCCTTCATGAGCCGCCGAACCGCGCGTTCGGCAGCCCGTCGCTCCCGCGCGACCGCCTGGTGGTACATGATATTTACGTGCAGGTTGCCGTCCGCGAGGTGGCCGAAAGTGGGGATCGCGAGGCCGGATTCCCGCCGGAGTCGTACCAGGAACCGCGCCAGCGCGAGGTAGCTCCGCATCGGCACGACGACATCTTCATTCAGCTTCGCGTCCCCCAGCTCGAACATCGCGCCAGAGCACTTGCGGCGAACCGCCCAGAGCTGTTCCGCCTCCACGCGTGAGCGGGCGACCCGGTGGGCCTGCGCGTGCGCCTCCGCCCACGCGCGGACGAGCGGCCGGAGCTCCCGCAGCTCGCCGCGGGAACCGGCGAATTCGAGCAGGATCACGGCGCGGCCGGGCTGGCCGGGAAAGACCGCCTGACCGGTAGCCCGTTCCGCACAGCGCACGCTGTCCCCGTCGAGGAACTCGCAGATTGTCGGCTGCACGCGGGAGCGAAACAATGACAGCGCCGCCCGCAGCGCCGCGGCTTCATCCCGGAACGCCGTCAGCAGGGTCCAGCGCTCGGCCGGCCGCGGGAGAAGCTTCAACACCGCGCCGGTCACGACCCCGAGCATCCCTTCCGCGCCGATCCAGAGGTCGCGCAAGTTAAAGCCCGCGGAAAATTTTTTGGTTGGGGTGCCCCATTCCACGTTCTCCCCGGTGGGCAGGTAGCCGCGCAGGGCGATCACGAAGTCGCGGGTGACGCCGTACTTCCCCCCGTGCATCCCGCCCGCGTTGCAAGCGATGTTACCGCCAATGGTGCAGTACTCGCGGGAGGAGGGATCGGGAGGGTAAAACCAGCCAGCGTCCTCCGCGGCCCGCTGCAGCGCGGCCACGTTGGCGCCGGCCTGTACGTGCGCCATTCCCGCCTCCGCATCGATTCGGATTGAGTCGAGGCCCAGCAGGTCGAGGACCCAACCGCCATGCACAGGAACCGCGGCGCCCGTGAGGGTAGTGCCCCGGCCGCGAGTAGTCACGGGCACCCGGTAACGGTTGGCCAAGGCGAGGACCACGCCCACGTCTGCCTCGCGGCGCACTCGGATCCTCGCCTCCGGGAGCACGGAAAGCTTTGATCCGTCGCAGCCCGCCTCGTTCAACTCGGCTGCGTCTGTCCGGACCACGCCCGCCCCGAGGCGGCGCCGCAGCGCGGCGGTGGCAGCAGGAAAACGCTTCATGGCGAGCGCGTTCAGGCGCTGAACCTTCCCCGGTAGGCCCAGAGGCCGAGGGCCGGGTTCGAGATATAGAAAATGCGCTCGCCGTCGGGCAGCGTGTTCCAGCCCTCGGAGAGCCGCGCGGGGTCGTAGCGCCGGGTGGTCTCAGCGAGGTCCGCCCACTTGAATCCGACACCCTCGATCTCGGCGCGGGAAAGGTGCCCCGGGCAGTAGGTGATCCCGAAGCGCCCCTCGCTGGAACCGTGGATGAGGTGGGCGGCGGCGCTCAGGTTCTGCTGTAACTCCGGGTTAGCCCGAGTGGCCGCCAGGGTGGCCGGCGTGCCCCGGTACCCGTATTTGCGGATGAGTCGGTCGATCTCGTGGTCCTCCCCGAACTCGCGGAGACCAGGGGCAAGGATGAGCAGCTCACCGCCATCGGCCATCGCCATCCGCGTACGGTAGACCGCCTTGTTGCCGAGCCACGTGCTCTTGAACTCGGCTGGATCGAGGTACACGACCACCTTGCTCAGCGGAGCCTCCAGCATCTCGAAGTTTACCTCGAGCGAGAGCGCGGCGGCGCGGTTGAACACCTCCGCATCATCCCCGATGAAGAGCCCGCGGACCTCCAGCGCCCCGCCGGCACCTCGGGCCACCACGGTGTGGACATAGACGATCGGGAGGTGCTTGGTGAAATGCTCGCCAGCATAGTTCAGGATGCGCCGGACCGGCGTGTCCGCGCGACCCATCATCCGCTCCATCCCGAAAGCGGCCCCGACGAAGTGGCTCTTGTTGATCCCCTCTACCCCGCCCGTGCCCACGAAGATATTCTTGTTGTAGTTGGCCATCCCGATGACCTCGTGCGGCACCACTTGGCCGATCGAAAGAATCAGGTCGTGGCCACCCTCCGCAATGAGGTTCGCGACCTGGGCCGGCCACGGGAACTCCACCGCTCCTTCGGAAACCGTCCGGACGAACTCCGCGGGCACCGTGCCCACAGTGGTGATGCCGGTGCGCCAGTTATGTACCCGAAAGCGGTCGGCCGGGACGGTCGGGAACATCTCGTGCAACTGCTCTGGAGTCATCGGCGAGTGCGTGCCCAGCGCCGGCAGCACGTCCGTGAGGCGGTCGCCATAGTACTCGTGGACGAGGCAGGTCAGCGGACCGGCTTGGGAGTGGAATCGCGTGAAGTCCGGCGGAACCGCCAGCACGCGCCGGCGCGGCCCCAAGCGGTCCAGCGCGGCACGCACGCCGGCGCGAAGATCTTGAGCGGTGAGTCGGTCGGTCGCGGAGCCGCGGGCGAAGTAGAGCATGAAAAAGGGCGGCCGTGAACGCGCCGCCCGGGGAATTTGTGTGCCGGCTGGCGGCGGTCAACTCAGCGTTGGATGCGCGCCGAGCCTCCCTTGGCGAAGGCCTTCACCTGCTCTACCGTCGCCATCGTGGTGTCGCCGGGGAAAGTGGTCAGCAGCGCGCCATGCGCCCAGCCCAGGTTCACCGACTCCTGCTCGGAGGCCCCAGAGAGTAGCCCGTAGATGAAGCCGGCGGCGTAGCCGTCGCCTCCACCGACGCGGTCGATTACGTCGAGCTCGCAGGTCGGGGACTGATAGGTCTTGCCGTTCATCCACGCGACCGCGCCCCAAGTATGGCGATTGGTTGAGTGTACCTCTCGTAAGGTGGTCGCGACCGCCTTGACGTTGGGGAACTTGCGCACGGCCTTGTCGATGAGCGCGAAGAACGCGGAGGGATCGAGCTTAGACTTCGATTCCACGTCCTGCCCTTCGATCCCGAGGCCCTTCTGCAAGTCTTCCTCGTTACCAACGAGCACATCGACGTTGCGGACGATTCGGCCGAGCACGTCGAGCGCCTTCGACTGGCCGCCCCAGATGTCCCAGAGCTTCGCTCGGTAGTTGAGGTCGAACGAGGTCACGGCGCCGGCCGCTTTGGCGGCCTGCATCGCCTCGACGATTAGCTCCCCGGTCGTTTCGGAAAGCGCCGCAAAGATGCCGCCGCTATGGAACCAGCGGACGCCGGGCCCGAAAATCTCGCCCCAGTTAAAATCGCCGGGCCGGAGCTGCGCCGCCGCCTCGTTGCTGCGGTTGTAGAACACGACCGGCGCGCGCACGCCCTGACCGCGGTCGCTGTACACGGTGGCCATGTTCGGTCCGCGGACGCCGTCGTGCTTGAAGCGCTTGTAAAACGGACGCACGCCCATCGCCCGCACCCGCTCCGCAATCAGATCTCCGATCGGGTAGTCGACCATTGCAGAGACCACGCCGGTGTTGAGCCGGAAACAGTCCGCGAGATTAGCCGCCACGTTGAACTCACCGCCACTCACGTGGATATCACAGTGGTTCGCCTTCCGGAACGGGATGATGCCCGGGTCGAGGCGATGAATCAGGGCCCCGAGCGACACGAAGTCGAGGGCGCCGGAAGGACGAAGGTTGAGACCGTGGTTCATAGGCTGCTAGGAAAGAGAAGATCGGAGGCGGGCGGCGGAAATCCGTGCTGCGGCCGCCTAACGTGAGCGGTGAGGCTCGCCGCCTGCGGGTGACTGGGTCAAGAGCAGACCCTCAAGCCCGCCCGGCGGACCTCACGCGGCTAATGGCCGCTCCTCCCGCCGCCACGTCGCGGGGGGCCAAACCTCCGACTCCGTGAGCGGCAGACCAAGATCCTCTTCGGGAACGGGCGGAGCATGCTCCGCCTCGTCCCGAAGACGCTGCTGCCGACGGGCCACCTGGCGGTGGGAGTCCCAAATGCCGAAACCGGTGCGACGCGAAGGAACTTGGATCATTTCCCCATTCTACTCCGGGGGGTGGGACATCCGTCGGCCCAGGCAGCTGGGCCCGCGCGGCAGGTTGACCGGCGCGCCCCGCGCCGCCTAGCCTCACCCCCTCTCGACATGAGCCTTCTCCTCAAGCCGGCCGGTTCCACGGCCTTCGACCAAATCTCCCTCGGCGAAGTAATGCTACGCCTCGATCCCGGCGAGGGGCGCATTCGCACCGCCCGCGAATTCAAGGTCTGGGAGGGTGGCGGCGAGTACAACACCTCGCGCGGGCTGCGGAAGTGCTTCGGCCTCCGCACCGCGGTTTGTACGGCCTTCGTCGACAACGAGGTCGGGCACCTCGTGGAAGATTGCATCCTCCAGGGCGGCGTCGCGACTGACTTTATCCGCTGGCGCGAGGACGACGGCATCGGTCGCACCGTGCGCAACGGCCTCAACTTCACCGAGCGCGGCTTTGGCATTCGTGGGGCCGTGGGCAACTCCGATCGCGGCAACACCGCCGCTTCGCAGCTTAAGCCGGGTGACTTCGACTGGGACCGCATCTTCGG
>SYDD01000357.1 GCA_005786775.1 Opitutaceae bacterium | reverse complement strand
CTGCATCGTGCGCTTCCGGCCGATCATGATGACCACCTTCGCGGCGCTCGCCGGCACGCTGCCCATCGCGCTCGGCTGGGGCGCCGGCGCGGACTCCCGTCGCACCCTCGGCCTTGCCGTCTGCGGCGGCCTCGTCGTCTCCCAACTGCTCACGCTCTACATCACGCCGGTCTTCTACCTCTACCTCGAACGCTTCGCACGGCACCTGACGCCGCGGCCGGTGGCCGACTACGAGCGCGAGGCCGCGGCCGCCGCCCCGGCCGGGATCGCCAAATGAACCGCCCGCGCCGGCAATTCCTCCTGCTCGGCTTCCTCGCGGCCGGCGCCCTCGCCGGCGCGGCGCCCGCCAAGTGGGCCGCGTCCATCGACGCCTTCACCCGGGCCGACGCCGCCAACCCGCCGCCCCGCGACGCCGTGCTCTTTGTCGGCAGCTCGTCAATCGTCCGCTGGAAGAGACTCGCCCGGGATTTCCCCGACGTGCCGGTGATTAACCGCGGCTTCGGCGGCTCCGAGCTGGCCGACAGCGTCCATTACCTCGAACGCCTCGTGCTCCCGCCCCGGCCGCGGGTGGTGGTGCTCTACGCCGGGGAAAACGACCTGCAGGCCGGCGCGACCGCGGAAGAGGTGCACGCCCGCTTCCAGGCGTTCCGCCAGGGGCTCCACGCGGCCTTGCCGCAGACCCGGCTGGTGTTCATCGCGATCAAACCCAGCCCGTCCCGGGCGAAGATCCGCGCCCAGATCGAACGCGCCAACGCCCTCATCGCCGCCACCTGCCGCGAGGATTCCCGGCTGGCCTTCGCCGACGTCGTGCCGCCGATGCTCGACGCCGCGGGCCAGCCGCGCCCGGAGCTGTTCGTGGCGGACCGGCTCCACCTCAGCGAGGCCGGCTACGCGGTGTGGCGGCCGATCGTCGCGCCCCTGCTGCGCTGACGCGGAATGGTGGCACGGCGCGCTTGCCCGCGCCAGTGCCGCCGCGCTGAATGCCGCGTGATCCCGCCTCCTGAATCCCCCGCCGCGCGCCTCGCCCGCCAAGTCGAGTTCCTCGTCGAGTGCGACCGCCTGAAGGAGATCTGCCGGCAGACGCTTGTCACGGGCAGCCGCCGCCGCGAAAACGATGCGGAGCACTCTTGGCACCTGTGCCTCTGCGTGCTCGTGCTCGCCGAACACGCTAACGACTCAGGGCTGAACGTACTGCGGGTCCTGCAGTTGCTGATCGTGCACGACCTGGTGGAAATCGATGCCGGCGACACCTTCGCCTACGACGAGGCGGCGATGGCGACCCAGCGCGAGCGGGAGACCAGAGCCGCCGAGCGGATCTTCGGGCTGTTGCCGTCGCCGCAGGGGGCGTGGTTCCGCGAGCTGTGGGAGGAATTCGAGGCGCGCGCCACACCGGAGGCGCGTTTCGCGGCCGCAGTCGACCGGTTTCAGCCGATGCTGCTCAACTGCCGCACCGAGGGCGACGCCTGGCGGCGGCACGGCGTGACCGCCGACCGGGTGATCGCGCGGAACCGCCACATCGGCGAGGGCTGCGCCGAGCTCTGGCGCTACGCCGAAAGGATGGTCGCCGAAGCGGTCGCTCAGGGCCACCTCGCGCCCCCGCCAGCGGCTGACCGGCCATCCGCCTAGGTACTAAACCCCACGTCCCGCACCGGGCGCGGATATTTTGTTCCCACCGGGCGCCGCCGGACGTCTTTCCGCCCACCCCGATGCCCATCCCCGCCACGTTGCCCCGCCCGCTCACGCTCCTCGGCTTCTGCCTGCTGGCGCTCGACTTCGCGCACGCCGCGGCGCCGTCCAATCCGCTGCCCTTGTGGAAGGAGGGCGCGCCGGGCTCGGAGGCGCGGAGACAGGAGCCGGAGAAGGTGGCCGGCAGCAATGTCTCGAACATCCATCACCCCTCGCTCACCCCCTATTGGCCCGCGAACCCGCTGCCGGGCGGACCGGCGGTGATCATCGCCCCCGGCGGCGGGCACGCGCGGCTCGCGGCGCAGCACGAGGGCCATAACGTCGCCGTGTGGCTGGCCCGCCATGGCGTGGCCGCCTTCGTGCTGAAATACCGGCTGGCGAAAGATGACGCGACGCCGGCCGGCCAACCCCAGCCCTACACCGTCGACCGCGACGCGCTGGCAGATGCCCGGCGGGCCTTGCGCCTCGTTCGCGCGGGTGCGGTTGGACCGGTGCCGGGCAGCGTCGGCATCCTTGGCTTCTCCGCGGGCGGCGAGGTCGCCCTGCTCGCAGCCACCCGCCCGGAGGACGGCCGGCCAGACGCGGCGGACGCCACCGACCGTGCCCCGGCGCGCGCAGACTTCTACGCCTTGGTCTACCCGGGCGGGCTGCCCCGCACCGATTTGGAGGTCACCGCCCGCACCCCGCCCGTTTTCCTCGTCGCCGGCGTCCAGGACCGGGCGAACATCTCCGAAGGCCTGGCGGAGTTCTATCTGCGCACGAAGCGGGCGGGGGCGAGCGCCGAGCTCCACCTTTATGCCGGCGCGGGCCACGGTTTCGGCGTCCGCGACACCAACCGGGGACCCCACGCG
>SYDD01000356.1 GCA_005786775.1 Opitutaceae bacterium | reverse complement strand
GTGAACCGGTTGTGGCACCACCACTTTGGGCAGGGCATCGTCGCCACCCCGAGCGACTTCGGGCTCGGCGGTTCGGCGCCCTCGCATCCGGAGTTGCTGGACTGGCTGGCTGCGGAGTTCCAGCGGAGCGGTGGCTCGCTCAAGCATCTGCATCGCCTGATCGTGGGGAGCGCCGCCTACCGGCGGGATTCACGCGTGGCGGACCCCGCGGCGGTGGCCGTGGACGCGCAGAACCGCTTGCTGTGGCGGCAGAACCCGCGCCGGCTCGACGCTGAGTCGCTGCGTGACGCGGTGTTGTCCGTTGCCGGCACCCTCAACTTGGCGATGGGCGGGCCCGGCTTCCGGGATTTCAAGTACACCGAGGCTTATGCGCCGCTTTACGAGTACATCACGGCGGACGAGCCCGGCCTGTGGCGCCGCAGCATTTACCGCTTCATCGTGCGCACGACGCCGCACCAGTTCCTTTCGACTCTGGACTGCCCCGACCCGGCGAACCTGACCCCGGCGCGCGTGCGGACGACCACCGCCCTGCAGGCGCTCGCGCTGGCCAACAACGACTTTATGCTGCGGCAGGCGCGGCGGCTGGCGGAGCGTGCCGAACGGGAGGCGGGCGGCGGTGAGGCCGCGGTGCGCTGGGCGATCGAGCTGGCTTTCCAGCGGGAGGCGACCGCAGACGAGACGCGTGCGGCTGCAGAGCTGGCGGCGGCGCGGGGCCTGTTCGCGGTGTGCCGCGCGCTGCTGAACGCGAACGAGTTTGTGCACATCGACTGAACCATGAGCGCCTTTCCCGCCTCTCCCTGCCGCGGGCACCTTCCCCCCGTTTCCCGCCGCGATTTCCTGCGCGACCTCGGGGGCGGCCTCGGCGGCGTCGCGCTGGCGGCGCTACTGCACCAAGACGCTCGCGCTGGGGCGAGTCCTCTCGCTGCGCGGCGGGGCCATCATCCGGCGAAGGCCCGCGCCGTCATCCAGATCTTCTGCCCGGGAGGGCTCAGTCATCTCGACTCGTGGGACCACAAGCCGGAGCTGACGAAACGCAGCGGTCAGCCCTTCGATCCCGAGGGTAAGCTGCAGTTTTTTGCGTCCAAGCCCGGCAATTGCCAAGGCAGTTGGTGGCCATTCCGCCAGCACGGCGAATGCGGGCGTTGGGTCAGCGACCTGTTCCCCAGGCTCGCGGGCCACGTCGATGACCTAGCGTTCATCCACTCGATGCAGAGCAAGAGCGCGCTGCACGGGCCGGCGATGTTCATGGCCAACAGCGGGTTCATCCTGCCGGGTTTCCCCGCGATGGGGGCGTGGGTCACCTACGGCCTAGGGAGTGAGAACGAGAATCTGCCGGCGTTCGTCGTGCTCCCGGATCCGCGCGGCGTGCCTCCCGGCGGGGTGGTCAACTGGGGTGCGGGCTTCCTGCCGGCGGTGCATCAGGGGACGACCATCGCGGCCGGGGGCGACCGGGCGCCGATCGCCGACCTATTCCCGGAGGGGGAGTTCGCCGGCCTGCGCGGTGAGCCGGAGCGAGCAGGGCGCGATTTCCTACAGGTACTGAACCGCGCCCACCGCGCGGGGCGTCCGGGCCAGACGGAGCTCGACGCCCGGATCTCGGCCTACGAGCTCGCGGCGCGGCTGCAGTTGAGCGCGCCCGAAGCGACGGAGCTCCGCGGGGAGAGCGAGGCGACGCGGCGCCTCTACCGGCTGGAGCACGAGGAGATCGGCCCGTTTGGCCGCCAATGCCTGCTGGCCCGCCGCCTCGTCGAGCGCGGGGTGCGCTTCGTCCAGGTTTTCTGCGGGGCGGAGAACACCGCCACGAAGAAGATCCGGCCCAACTGGGACAGCCACGAGGACGTCGTGCGCGACCACGGCTACTGGGGGCCGATCCTCGACACCGGGGCGGCAGCGCTGCTCACGGATCTCAAATCCCGCGGCCTGCTGGACAGCACGCTCGTGATCTGTACGACGGAGTTCGGCCGCCAGCCCGGCGCGCAAGGCGGGGGTGGCAAGGGTCGGGACCATAATCCCGCGGCATTCACCGCGTGGATGGCGGGGGGCGGCATCCGGGGTGGCACGGCCCACGGCGCCACCGACGAGCTTGGCTTCAAGGCCGTAGTGGATCCCGCCTACAGCTACGACCTGCACGCGACCGCCCTCCACCTGCTCGGCCTGGATCACGAGAAGCTGTCGTTTTACCACAACGGCATCAACCGCCGCCTCACCGACGTCCACGGGCACGTCATTCGCGGTATCCTCGGATGAGCGGCTAATGCTTTGACCGGCCGGGCGCGCGGCCCCTACAAGCCCGGGATGCACAGCGCTCGCATCGCCTTCGTCGGCACCGGTCGGATGGGCGCCAATATGGCCCGCCGCCTCAAGGAACGCGGCCACGCCGTCACCGCCGTCCACGACCCGGCCACCGCCGTCGCCGACGCTCTCGCCGCCGAGCTCGGCGCCACCCGCGCCGCCTCCCTCGCCGCGGTCACGGCGGCCGCGGACGTCATCTTCACCGTGGTGCCCGACGACGCCGCCCAGCTCGCGGTGTTCGCCGAGCAGGGTGACTCGTTGCTCACGGGCGCGCAGGGCCGGGTTTTCGTGAACTGCGCCACCCTCACCCCCGCGGTGCACCTCGAGGTGGAACGCCGCGCGCGGGCCGCCGGGGCCGCCTCGCTCGAGGCCTGTATGGCGTCGTCCATCCCGCAGGCGCGCGCCGGGACGCTTTACCTGATGTGCGGCGGCGACGAGGCGGCGTTCGCGCGGGTGCGGCCGATCCTCGATGACCTCTCCTCCGCGCTGCGCCACCTCGGACCCACGGGCCGCGCGGCGCAGGTGAAGGCGCTCGTCAATATGGTGATGAACATCAACACCGCTGGCCTTGCCGAGGGGCTCGGACTGGGCGCGGCCCTGGGGCTGGACCTAGACCTGCTCCGGGAGGTGTTTGCCCAGACCGGCGCAAATTCCCAAGTGCTCAAGACCGACGGCGAGGATATGCAGCATCGCGCGCACGACTGCTTCTTCTCGGCGGCCCACGCGGCCAAGGACTCCACCATCGCGTGGACCCTCGCGGCGCAGGCCGGCCTGCACCTGCCCCTCGCCGCCGCGACCAAGCTCCAGTACGACCGGATGGTCGCGCTGCAGCTCGGTCACCTCGACAAGAGCGGCGTCGCCGAGCTCACCTTCCCGGGCCGTCACGCCTGAGGCCGCGGGGCGCGGCCCGGCCCGCGGCCAAGGGTCGCGCCGTCAGTTCAGCTCGCGGATCGAGACGTTGCGGAACTGCACGAGGCTGGAGGCCGGATTGTACTTGCCGTCGCGGAAACCGCCGTGGTGCTGCAGCGCGAGGGGGCCCTGCGCGGGGATGCCCGGCAGCTGGGCGTTCTCGAGGACCGTTTTCCCGTTCAACACCACCGTGAGGCGGTCGCCCTTCAGGGTGATCTCGAAGGTGTTCCATTCCCCGACGGGCCGGTCGGCGCGCATCTTCGGGGTCACGCCCGCGCGCACGGCGGCGGGCTGGTTGCGGTCCATCCGGTAGCCGTAGACCTCGCCCGAGCCGACCGGCCAGCACCAGATGTTGATCTGCGCCTTGCTGCTGCCCCGCAGGTAAATCCCGGAGTCCGCGTTGGGGGTGGGCGTGGTGACATCCTTGCCATCGGGTCCCTTGAGGTGCGTGCCGTCGGGGAGGACGGTGGGCACGGGGTAGAGCCCGGTGGTCTCCTTGATGCGCCAGTCGAGCCGCAGCACGAAGTCGCGGTATTCCTTCGCGCTCCAGAGGTTCTTGTCGCCGGGCGCCTCGGAGCGGGCGTCGTAGTCGATCACGCCGTCGAGGACCTTCCAGTGGCCGTTGTCGCCGGCTGGGACTTTCCAATGGGTGAGGTCCTTGCCGTTGAAGAGGGATGCGAAACCGGCATCAGCGGCCGGGAGGCTGGCGGTCGCGAGCGCGAGGAGGGCGGGGAGGAGGCGTTTCATCGGGGGTGGCGCCAGCGTGGGGGTACGCGGCCCGGAAGCAAGGCGCGGCCGTCGAGGCGGGCCTCACCCGCCGGCGGGCGGATCGCGGGGCGCGACGGGCACGAAGTACTCCAGATAGCCGATGAGCATCTCGTCCGACGTCTGCGGCCCCCAGCGGACGGTGCGGGTGGGATCAGGGTTGGCGGGGTTCGCCGGACTGTTGTCGAACACGGCCGTCACGCGCACGGTGCTGCCGCGGAGCAGGAGACGGGGCTGGCGCAGCTCGTAGCGGAGCTGCCAGTTGAAGTCGTACTGCGGCAGGTCGAGGAGGACCTCGGGGGCCCCTTCCGGCGGGAGCAGCTCGAAGCGGAAGGATTTCCCGCGCACGTGCAGGTGGGCCATCAGGCTGAGCAGTGGCAGGTCGTGCGGCAGCCGGCGGCTGGCGGTCTCGACGTGGTGGGCGGCGCCAGGCGGGATGCGCAGGTCCCGGTCCGGGATCGGCAGGGTGCGCACCTCGTAGCGCGGGGGAGCCTTCGCGAACACGAGGCCGAGCTGGAGGCGTTCCCGCACGGCGCGGCCGCTGGGGGTGTAGTGGATCTGGAAGCTTACCCGCGCGCCCGCGGGCAGGCGGCGCGCGAAGCCCTCCGGGTAAGTGTGGGCGCCGTTGCCCGGCACATACACCGCCCAGTAGCCGGTCGCCCCCTCCTCGTGGTCACGCACCGGACGGCCCGGGGCGTGCACGTTCACGAGCACGTGGTGCACGACGTCGCGCGCGCTCGGCAGGATCTCGTAGGCGGTCACCCAACGGTCCTCCGTCAGGGTCGTGGTCACGACGTCAAACTGGTAGGGCATCACGCCGCCGGCCGGGATCGCGTAGGCGCGGCTCAGCGGCACGACGAGGTCCGGCTGCCCGATGGTCCAGCCGGTCGGCGCGCGGCGCGGCAGGGGCGCGTCGCGCGGGTCGCCTTCGGGCCGGTCGGCGGAAGTCAGCCACGCCAGCAGGTCCGCGCGGTCGCGTTCCGGCAGCGAACGATCGTGCGCCCACGGCGACGGCGTGCCCGGGGGAGGCGGGGCCGCGAACCACGGAGGCATGCTCCGCTCCTCGACGACCCGGCTGATGACGCGGGCGCGGTCGCGCACCGCGGCGAGCGAGTCGAGGGCGAAGGGCGCCACGCCGTCCGGCTGATGGCAGGAGACGCAGTGCTGCTGGAGGATCCGGGCGACGTCCCGGTGGTAGGTCACCGCGAGGGGCGCGGCTGCCGCGGCGGCGGGCGCGGCGTTGAGGTCGCAGCCGGGCGCCGTCGTGGCGGTGACGGACGGCGGTTCCCCGCGCAGCAGGGCGGCCACGGCCCGGCGCAAATGGGGTTGGCGGGGCGCGGGCAGATTGCGGACGAGGTCGTACTGGTCGTCGAGCGCGCCGCGGTACACGAGGGTACGCGCCGCATCGAGGAGGAACACCTCCGTGGTCGAGCGGGCCCCGAGTGCGCCGGTCAGCGCGCGCTCCGCCTCGTGCACGTAGGGCGCGGTGAAGGCGTGGTCCGCCAGCTGCGCCCGGATCTCTCCCCGGGCCTCGCTGGCGAACGGATTGACCAACACGAGTCCGATCCCCTGCGCGCGGAGCTCGGGCTCGAGGGCCGCGAGGCTGGGCAGGTAACGCTTGCTCACGGGGCAGGTCGCGCTGGTGACCGCGACGACGACGCCCGTCGTCCCGCGCCAGTCGCTCAGCCGGTGCGAGCGACCCGCCAGGTCGGTGAACGTCACATCCGGCACCTGCCGCCCGATGCCAAGCTCCCCGGGCCGGGGCAGTCCGGGATCCGTGGCGAGCCCGGCGAGCTCCGCGGCGGAAATGCCCGGGTCCGCCAGCCCGGCCTCGGCGGAACGGCCGGCGCGGGCGGCGAGGGCCTGCAGGGAGGAGCGTTCGGCGGCATCGATCACGCCGTCGCCGTTCCGGTCCGCGAGCGCGAACCAGGGGGCGTCGCCGGCCTCGGCCCGGCTGATCCGTCCGTCCCCGTCGCGATCGAGGCGGCGGAGCGCGGCCTGCGCCGCCGGCGCGGTGGACCCCGGGGCGGCGGCCCGGTCGTACTCCGCGCGGGTGATCACGCCGTCGCCATCGAGGTCGTAGCGGGCGAACGCGGCGGGCAGGTTGAGCTCGGCCGCCGTCACCCGGCCATCCCCGTCCCAGTCGAATCGGGTGAAGGCGTCCGCGGCGACGGCGACCAACGCGGTGCCGCCCGCCGCGAGGAGCAGCAGGCCGGCGCGGACGGGAAAAGGGGTGGGGGAGGGCGGCATCCTTCCGCGGTGAGACGCAGGGGCGGCCCCCCGGGTAACACGATCTGCGTGCGCGGCTTTGGCGTTGTTCCCCCCGGGTGGGCGTCCGAGGCTGGGCCTCGTGGTCCTGCGCGCAATTCACGTCTATCCCGTCAAGTCCCTCGGCGGTTGCGCCGTCGCGGAGGCGGAGGTTGACGCGCTGGGCTTCGTGGATGACCGGCGTTTCCTGGTGGTCGACCCGGCGGGACGCTTCCTCACCCAGCGCACCCTCCCGCGGATGGCGCTGATCGCGGCGCGGCTGGAGGCGACTACGCTCATCCTGACCGCACCCGGTGCGGGCACCCTCGCGGTGCCGCGCGCGCCTGATCCCGCCGCCCCCTTGGTGCCGGTCACCGTCTGGAAGTCGGAGGGGATGCTGGCGGAGGACTGCGGGGCCGCGGCGGCTGCGTGGCTGGGCGGATTTCTTGGGGTGGCGTGTCGTCTGGTGCGGATCGGGCCGGCGTTTCGGCGGCCGGTGCGGCGCGTGCCCGCCGGGCTGGTCGGGACGCCGCTCGTCGGCTTCGCGGACGCCTACCCGTTCCTGCTCGCGAGCGAGGCGTCGCGCGCCGACCTGAACGACCGGCTCGTGGCCCGCGGCGAGGAGGCGCTGCCGTGGGACCGGTTCCGCGCCAACCTCATCCTCGACGGCTGCGCCGCGTTCGCCGAGGACGGCTGGCCCCGCCTGCGGATCGGCGCGACGGAGTTCCGCGCGGCGGGCCCCTGCGCCCGGTGCGCGATCACCACGACGGATCAGGCCACGGGTGAGCGCGGCGTCGAACCCCTGCGGACCCTCGCCACATACCGCCGCGATCCGCGTACGCCGGAGGACGTCAATTTCGGACAGAACCTGATCCACGTGACGCCCGCGGGCCGGTTGCGGGTCGGCGATCCGGTCACGGTGCTGCCCGCGCCTGCGGGCGCCGGCGGCGGCTGAACGGTCCGCCCGGCGGCGCGGTTTCGCGTCGAGGTCAGCTCAGCGCCGGCGCTCGCCGAACTCCAGGTGGCCGTCCCGCAGCGTGAGGCGTTGCCGGCCCACGAGGACCGACGTCCCCTCGACGCGGGCCACCGGCGGCGGGTCGGCGGTGGGAAACCACAGCGTGATCGAGGCGGAGCCGACCGTGAGGCGCTGACCCTCGGCGGGCCCGGTGGTGGCGAGGAGCACGCCGGCCCCGCTCGCGCCGGTGAAGTCGACGGCGAAGGCCGTGCCGTCGGCGAGCGTCAGGCTGCTGGTCTCGCCCCGGGGCGACGCGTCCCAGTGCCGTACCGGTCCCTCCGCGACACTGCCCCAGTGAAGCTTGCGGCCTTGCGAGTGTACCGCCAACGCGCGGTCGGCGGGCGCGCCCATATAGCCGCGGACGGGGTTGGTCAGCACGGTGATCACCGTGTCGTCGCCGTCCCGCCACCGGTCCCGCCAGCCGAAGAAGCCCGCCTCCGTGTCGCGGAACACGTGGGGCAGTACGTTTCCGGCCGGGGTGGGCGCCTCGCCGAGCGGCCAGTGGACGAATGCGCTGACGGCGTACTGCGGGTAGAGGCTGGCGGTGTCGAACGGCGTGCCGGCGGCGGCGTCGGCGGCGGCCAGGGATTGTCCGTAGATCCACGCGAGCGCGGAGCGTTCCGCCGGGGGCAGGCTGCCCGCGCCGAGGGCGAAGTAGGCCGCGCCGCTCATCCCGGTGCGCGACCACACGTTCCGCGGATACCCGCCGCGGACAGGCCAGAAGTCCGGCCGGCCGTCGCGGAAGACGGTCTGGTTGAGCCAGCGCAGCGAGAGCTGGCGCGCGTTGGGGCGTGGACCGGAGAAGTAATCGCGGCCGCCGGCGTGTCGCCAGGCCTGCAGGGCGCTGAGGAACACGATCTGGGAGGCCATCGAGCCGGTGCCGTCGCCCTCGGCGAAGTAGCCCCCGTCGCCGAAGCCCTCCGTCAGGTTCCGCTCCACGCCGTGCGCCGCGTGGGTGAGCAGTTCCTCGATCCGCTCCGCGTCGGCCCACGGGGCCCCGCGGACGGCGAGCAGCGCGAGGGTGGCGCCGCCGACCTGCATCCCGAAGTGGTTGCTGTGGGGAGGCATCGTGCCGCGCGCGAGGTTTTCCAGGGTCACGGGTCCGCGCGGGTTGGTCTCGTCAGGCAGCTCTCGGTACTCGGCGAGGGCGCGGCCGAACTGTTCGCGGGTGGCGGCGTCCCAGCCGTCGTGGCAGAGGTCGTAGCCGAGGGCGAGCCAGCCGAGGGCGGGGCCGGCGCGCAGCGCCCCGCCGGGCCGCCGGAAGCTGTAGCGAGGATCTCGGTCGCGCGCCCCGGCGAGTGCCCGCGCGAAGCACTCCCGGCCCCACTCGGCGTAGCGGCGGTCGCCCGTGAGTTGGTAGAGAAGGCCGTAACCGGCGGCGTGACCGATCGTGAAGGCCCCGATGGGCAGCGGCGCTGCCTCCGACGGGTAGGCGCGATCGGCCCGGCTGTAGGCGGCTGGCGGCCCCGGTTGGTCGCTGCCGCCCAGCAGTTGGTGCAACCGCCGCAGGATCGCCTGGCCCTCGGGCGTCGCGGCGCGTGCGCGCAGGGCGGGCAGGTCCGACCGCCGGAACAGCAGGCGCGGATGTTCGCCCGGCGCGACCGGCACGTGGCCGGGCACCGGGACGAACCACGGCCCCTCGCCCTCAGGCGGATGCGCGCGGTAACCGTGGGGCAGGGAACCGTCGGGCCGCCGCTCGGCCGCGGGGCCAGCCATTCCTGTCGCCGGTTCCCAAACGAGGCGGAGACCGAGGTTCGTCTGTCGCGAATCCGGCGGGTGGCGGTGCCGGTTGGCGCTGCGCAGGGCCTCGGGTTCGTTGAACCAGCTCCCGCCGCGGATGACGCGCGCCACCCCCTCGGCCGGTCCGCGCGGATCCGACACCGGGCCCGGGGTGTACGGACCGAACCAGTCCTCGCACCATTCCCACACGCCGCCGAAGAGGTCGTGCACGCCCCAGGGATGCGGCCGCTTCCCGCCGACCGGATGGCTCCGACCCTCCGCCCGCGGGTAGAACCACGCGTGTCGGGGCAGTTCGCGGTAGCCCGGGTCATCGCCCCACGGGAAGCGCGTCGCGGTGCCGGCGCGGGCCGCGTGTTCCCACTCGGCCTCCGTCGGCAGCCGGAAGCGCCCCACGCCGCGGGCGTTCAGTCGCTCGAGGAAGGCCTGCGCGTCCAGCCACGACACGCCCTCGACCGGGTGGGTCGCTGAGGCCGCGAAGTCCTGGAAGGTCGCGGGATTCCCACCCATCACGGCGGCCCACTGCGCCTGGGTGACCTCGTGTTTGCCCAGCCAGTAGGGCCGGGTGAGGGTGACCTCGCGCGCGGGACCCTCGTCGGCGGCCCGGCCGGCCTCGGCCGCGGGGCTGCCCTGCGTGAAGCGGCCGGCGGGAATGGCGACGAAGGTGAAGGCGGTGCCATCCCGCAGGCTGACGAGCCGCTCCGCGGGCTTGGCGGCGTCGGCGTCGGCGGCGGCCGCGAGGAGCGCGGGGGCGAGGCAAAATGGGGCGAGGCGGCGGAGGTGTTTCATCGCGCGTCGCCCGGCTCCCAGACCAGGCGCAGGCCCACGGCGGGGTAACGGCCGTCCGGCGGGTGGCGGTGCCGGTTGGCGGAACGCAGGCTGGGCGGGAAATCGTACCAGCTCCCCCCGCGGAACACGCGTTCCCGGCCTGCCGGCGGCCCGGCGGGATCGCGCTGCGGCCCGGCCGCGTAGGGGCCGTACCAGTCGGCGCACCATTCCCAGACGCTGCCGTGCAGGTCGTGCAGGCCCCAGGCGTTTGGCGGGCGGGTGCCGACCGGGTGCGTGATGGCGAGCGAGCGGCTGTTGGCCCAGGCGTGCGCGTGGGTCGCGTGCCCCTCCGGATCGTCGCCCCACGGGAAACGCGTCGTCGTGCCGGCCCGCGCGGCGTACTCCCATTCCGCCTCCGTCGGCAGCCGGAACCGGCCGGTCCCTCGGCGGTTCAGGGCGGCGAGGAACCGCTGGCAGTCGTCCCACGACACCGACTCGACCGGGTGCCGCGGGGCGTCCGGCCCGCGGCGGAACACCGCGGGGTTGCGGCCCAGCACGGCGGTCCACTGGCCCTGCGTGACCTCGTGGGAGCCGAGGAAGAAGCCGCGCGTGAGCGTGACCTCGTGCCGCGGCCCCTCGTCGGCGTCGCGGCCCGCCTCGGCGGATTCGCTGCCGCGCCAGTAGGTGCCCGGGGGCAGCCAGACGAACCGGAACTCAATGCCCTCGTCGAGGCGCACCACGGGAGCGCGGTCCGCCGGTGCCGCGGCGAGGGTGGGCAGGGCCAGCGCGAGCGCGGCGCTGGCGGCGCGGCGGAACGCGGCGCGCCGGGTCACAGGCGCGTGCTCAGGCTGAGGCGGAAGGAGCGCGGCTCGAAGTAGCGGACGGCGCGGTTGGGGACCGTCACCCGCTGGGCGCCGGGCGTGGCGGAGGGGACGAGCGCGCCGGTGGCCGGGTTGAGGAAGAGCGTGGTCGTGTTCGTGCTCACCATCTTCTGCTCGTCGAGCAGGTTGGTCAGGTTGAGGCGGACGTTCCACCGGCGCCCGAAGAGGTCGCCGCGGTAGGCGAGGGCGGCGTTGACCTTGTACTCGAGCGGGATCTGCGGGCGGTAGCGGCGGTTCTCGTCGTTGGAGCGGTCGCGCAGCCCGTTGTCGATCACCTGCTCGCCTTGGCGCGAGCCGTTGAACGTCACGCCAAGGCTCGCCTCAAGGCCGCGGAGCGTGCCCGTCGTGAACTTGTAGTTGTTCCAGACCGCCCAGACGTTGCGCGGCACGTCGCTCGTGCGGCGTCCGATCGCGCCGACCTTAGTGACCGTGGCCTTGGCCTCGTCGAGCGCGACCGCGCGGGCGTCCTCGGTGGAGTAGCGCAGGTAGCGCCACCACGAGTCGTACTCGGTGCTCGCGGGCTGGTCGACGATCTCGAAGCCGCCCGTGACCGCCTGCACCAGGTGCGTGTAGGTGATCACGGTACTGAGGTTTTCGGTGAAGTTGAGGTAGAGCTGGGCGTCGACGCCTTTGGAGCGGTCGTCGTAGGCGACGTCGGAGTTGCGGTTGAGGGCGTAGGCGTTGTTGGCGTTGAGCGCGGTGGCGCCGGTGCCGACGCTGGCGCCCTGGAGGGCGGTGTTGGTCGCCGGGTCGCCCGCGGCGGCCTCGAGGGCGCGGCGCAGCGGGTCGTTGGCGGCCGAGCCCAGCGAGGCGTAGTCCACGAGCAGGAACCCGCCCTGCTGGGGGGCGCCGGTGACGCGCGGGTGGCTGAGGTCGGCGGCGGCGACGTAGCTCACCGGCAGCAGGTACGTGACCGGCTGGTTGGTCTGGAACGTGGTGTAGCCGGAGTTGTGCACCGTGTAGGCGGCCGGGCCGGAGCCGCTCGCGCGGGTGTTGCCGGTGAAGCCGGTGCGCAGCGTGGGCTGGTCGTTCGAGCGCGGCTGCGGGGCGAAGGCGAAGTTGTAGATGGCGTTCTGCCGATCCACCTCGAAGTAGGCGATCGTGGCCGAGACGCGCGCGCGGCCCGCGCGGTCGCGCCACAGGTCGAGCTTGGCGCCGAGCTCGCGGCTTTGGGTGCGCTCGGGCTTGAACGGGTTGGCGGCGCCGTCGCGCTGGCCCGTGTTGGGGAACAGGCCGCCCGCGCTCACGCCGTAGAGGTTCACGTCGCGGGTCACGGCGACGTTCAGCCCGAGGGTGAAAGTGTCATCGCGCTGCGGCACCGCGCCGAAGCGGTAGCCGTTGATGATGCGCGCCTGGCCGGCGGCGTTGACCAGGCTGGCCGGGTCGGGCGTGCCGGGCAGGGTCCAGTTGGCGAGGTTGGTGTCCGGCTGCGCGGGGTCCCGCTTGACGAAGGAGGTGAAGTAACTGCGCACGAGGTAGCGCTCGTTGCGCCAGCCGCCGATGGTCGTGATCCGGTCGCGCCACCAGCGGCCCTGGTAGACGGCGTAGTGGCCGGTGTCCCACTCGGAGAAGACGGAGTCGCGGAACGGCCGGAACTGCTCGCCGGCGTAGCGGATGTGCTCCGGCGCGGCGAAGGGCAGGAAGCCCTGCGTCGGGCTGCCGGCCGTGTTGCTCGTCACCTGGGTGTTCGCGCGGTCGCTCTGCTGCACCGTCTGGTCGGTGCGTCCCAGCAGGAGACCCTGGCGCTGGCCCCAGAGGGTGAACTCGTAGCTGAGGTCGGCGCGCGCCTGGCGGATGTACTTGTGCGTGCCGGCGAGGCTCCAGCCGTACCCGATGGTCTTCCACTGGGTCTGGGCGGGGTTCACCGGGTCGGCGCCGACGGCGGTCCAGCGGCCCGGGGACACGGGGGCGGCCGCGGCGGAGGCGGTGGTGGTGCGGAGGACCGCGCCGCTCACGCCGCGGCGCTCGTTGAGCCGGTCGGAATAGTTGGCGCCGAGCACGAGCGTGAGGCCGGGCGTGAGCCGCTGCGTCACCTCGATCGTGCCGTTGAAGTAGTCATCGCGCCCGTAGGTGTCGGGTCCGCTCCAGCGGTAGAGGCGGTCGCGGCCGAAGACATCGCGGGCCACGAGGCGGGTCTCGTTCCACTCGTTGAGGTTCTCGGCGAGGAGCAGGCCGGTGCCGGCTTGCCGGACGTTGCCGGCGTTGCTGTCGGCGAGGTCTTGGAAGCCGGTGCCCTTGCTGGTGAAGCGGCCGTACTCGATGTCCACGAAGATGGTGGTGTCGCGGAAGGGCCGGAACTCCACGGCGGGCGTGACCAGCAGCCGGCGGCGGTCGTCGAAGTCCGAGCGGCTGCTCAGTTCCTGGGCGACCGCGCCCACCCCGAAGCTGAGGGAGCGGCCGTCCCCGGCGCCCTTCCAGAGTGGGGCGGTGTGGTAGAGCTCGACGCGGCGGAAATCGTTGCTGCCGAGGCCGAGGCGGAAATCCGTCTGCCGGTTGCCGCGCGGATACTTCGGGGTCAGCGCGACGACGCCGCCCAGCGAGGCCACGCCGTAGAGGAGGGACTGGGGCCCGCGGGCGACCTCGAGGCGATCGACGTTGATGACGTCGGTGACGGTGTCCTGGCGGAACCCGTTGCGGAGGAAGGAACGGGTGTTGAGGCCGCGGATGTTGACCGTGGTGGAGTCGCGCGAGAGCGAGCCGGCGGCGCCGGTGCCCGATGGGCTGAAGAGGAAGTTGTTACTGGTGGCGACCTGATCCTGGATGATGCCGGCCGAATACTCGAGGGCCTCCTTGATGTCGACGGCCCCGATGTCGTCGATGAACTCACGGGTGATCACCTCGATGGGCAGCGGGATGGCCTTGATCTCGAGGTTGAGGCGGGTGCCGGTGGTCGAGTTGGTGGCCACGTAGCCCCGGTCCCGGCTGGTATCGACGCGGAAGGCCGAGAGCACGAGCGGCTGGTCGCCCGCCGGCGGGGCGGCGGGGGCGGGCTGCGCGGGCGCGAGCGCGGCGGCGAAGAGGGAGCCGAGGAGGGTGAGGGGGGAGCGACGATTCATAACGGGGGAAGGCGAGGCGGGTTTGGCGGGAGGGTTGGCGGAGCCGGGCGGCTCAGCAGCCACGGTGGGCGCGGCGCGGTAAACGATCAGGGCGCCGCTGCCCGCGTCCTCCGCGGCGGTGAGGCCCGTGCCTGTGAGAAGCCGGTCCAGCGCGACGCGTGGCGGCCAGTTCCCGCGCAGGGGCGGGGTGCGGACCTCCCCGACGGCGGCCGGGAAGAGGATTTCCCGGCCGGCCTGCCGCCCGAACCGCTTCAGGGTGTCGGCGGCCTCCCCGGCGGGCAGATCGAAGGCCCGCGCGGCCTCCCCGGCCAGGGCCGCGGGCAGGGTGGCCCAGAGGCCGGCCGCGAGGGTGAGGAGGCGGGGCAGGCACCGCCAAGGGCGGAACCGGGGCGATCCGGGGTGCATTGGTGCGACAGGGCGGGAATTCCACGGGGGCGTCACCTCCGTAGATGCGCCGGGAAGGAACTTCCGCTAACGAGCCCCGGTTTTTTGTGCCCGCTCAGGGCCGTGCGGGCTCGAGCACGATCTCCCGGTCGCCCCGCCGGTCGGCGCGGATCCGGAACCCCACCTCCAGCAGCCGCACAAAGCCCTCCACGTTGTCGGAGCGGAATGAGGCGCTGAGCTCCAGGCCGGCCAGGGCCGGGTCGCCCAGCGTCAACTGGAGTTCGTTCACCCGGTTGAATTCCGCGATCACCGCCGCCAGCGGTGCGGCGGTAAACTCCAGCTGGCGGTGCTGCCAGGCCAGCACCCGTTCGATCTCGCCCGTGGTCAGCGTCGCGATGCCCGGCTCCGCGCGACCATCCTCCAGCGCCACGACCGCGCGTTGGCCGGCCTCGAGCGTCGGTCCGGGGCGTGCGCCGGCGGGCGCGGTGGCCGGGGCGTCGCGGGCGTCCAGCCGCACACTGCCGGAGGTGACCAGCACCTCCATCCGCCCGCCTTCCAGCCGCACGTTGAAGGCCGTGCCCAGCGCGCGGACCTCGCGGCTGTAGGCGCGGACGACGAAGGGCCGCGCGGGATCCCGGACGACACGGAAGTGGGCCTCGCCCCGGAGCAGCTCAACCCGGCGCTCCCCGTCCGTGTAGTCGAGGCGCAGCGCGGCGTCGTGGTTGAGTTCCGCGAGGGAGCCGTCCGGCAGGGGCTGGCGCGTGGCGCTGGCCTCGCGGACCACGACGCGGGCCGGTTCCGTCCGGGACCGGTCCGGCGGGACCGCGGATTCCGGGGCCCGGAGGAAGAGGGCGGCTGAGGCGAGGCAGGCCGCCGCGGCGGCCGCGAAGGCCGGCCGGAACCAGCGTCGGGCGGGTGGGGGCGGCGCGAGCAGGTCGGGGTTGGGTTCCGCGCTGTGCTCGGGGCGCCACTGCGCCAGCGGCGCCAGCCGGTCCCAGTGCGCGCGCATCCGGCCGAGGGCGAGGCGGTGCCGGGGGTCCGCGGCCAACCAATCGGAAAGGCGGTCCTGCTCCTCTGGGGTGAGGCCCCGCTCAAGGCGGATCACCCAGGCCGCCGCCGCGTCGGCCGCGGGGTCCGTCGCCTCCGATGGATCGTCCCGGTTCATTGCACTGGGGGCGGCTCGAGCCGCTCGAAGAAGGCCGCCAGCTTGCGCAGGCCGATCGTCGTCTGCGCCTCGACGGTGTGCTCCGCGATCCCGAGCCGCGCCGCCACCTCCCGCTGGGGCAGACCGTAGATGCGTCGCAGGGTGATCACTTGGCGGCAACGGGGGGGAAGGGACTGGATGGCCTGCGTCAAAAGTTCGAGCTCCTGGGCCCGGGCGACCGCCTGGACCACATCCGCGCTCTCATCCCAGACGTCCGAGACCGCCGCTTCCGCTAGGGCGAAATCCGTCTCCACGCGCTGGTGCCGCAGCCGGGCGAGGGCGAGGTTGCGGGCGGTCGCGAACAGGAAGGCCCGCGGGGCGCGGATCTCGCCGCGGCCGCGGGCGGCCAGCACGCGCACAAAGGCCTCCTGCACGAGGTCATCGACGTCGTCCGCCCGGGAAAAATGGATGCGCAGCCAGGCGCGCAGCCGCGCCTCGTGCGGCTGCACGTGCGCGGCGAACCAGGCGGCGTGGGGGTGGGGCGCGGACACGGAAGGAGGGTGGCGTCCCACGGGGCCCGTCCGGTGTCGAGCGCTTTTCCACCAGGGTCTGGTCTGGTCCGGCGCAGGCCGCAGCCCGAACGCGGCAGCGGGAGGGGGCTAGACTCTGGCGCGGGGGTTTGCCTGACTCCGCCCCGATGCGCCGCCTGCCGCCCATTTCCGCTTCCCCCGCCGGCCCCGCGCCCAGCCGGTGCCCGCGGTTTGGCCGCTACTGGATGCTGGGGTTGCTGCTGGCGGTGGCGTCGGCGTTCGCGGGGGAACCGGCGGCGGAGCCGGCCAAACGGCGGTTCCGCGTCGGGGTGCCGCGCGACAGCGCGCCCCTCTCCTACCTCGATGAGCGCCGGGGCGAGGTCGCGGGGTTCACGGTCGAGCTGCTGCGGGCGGCCGCCAAGGTGGGCGGTTTCGAGGTCGAGCTGGTGCCGGGCTGGTGGGTCGACAACCTCCCGGCCTTCCGCGCGGGCCGCCTCGACGTGCTGGCCCAGATCGCGCAGTACGAGGGCCCGCGCTACGCGCACCGGCTCTCGATCGTGCAGGCCTCGATGCAGGGCGTCCTCTACACGCGGCCGGAGGAGCCGCCGCGACGCCGCGCCGCCGACCTGCGCGATCTGCGGATCGGCGTGCTGCAGGGCACGGTCGCGGCCACGCACCTCCGGGAACATCCGCAGTGGGGCGTGCGGATCGAGGTCTTCGCCCAGCTGGACGTGCTGCTCGACGCGGTGGTGCAGGGCCGGTGCGACGGGGCCCTCTTCACCAGCAACATCAGTCGCAAGGTCGAGGACCGCGCCGGCCTGCGGAAGCAGTTCATCGAGGACATCCGCTATTACTTCTGCTTCGCCTTCCAGCCGCAGGACGAGGCCGGCCTGATGCTGATGAACGAGGCGCTGGCCGAGCTGCGGCAGGACGGCACCTACGACCGCCTGTACCACCCTTGGGTCGGCCCGGTGGAGCCGCGCCGGCTCAACTGGTTCGAGCTGCGCCCCTACGTCCTCGGTTCACTCCCAGTGCTGCTCTTCCTCGTGGCCCTCGCGTTCCGGCAGCACGTGCAGCGCCGGCTGATCGCGCAGCGGATGGCCGTGGCGCGCGACCTGCACGACGAGCTCGGCAACCGGCTCAACGAGATGCAGCTGCTCACCGAGCTCGCCGTGCTCCGGCCGGCGACGGCGGGCCCGGAGACGCTGGGGAAGGTCCGGGCGCGCCTCATCGAGGCCAGCTTGTCCCTCAACCAGCTGCTCTGGGAATTGCGGCCGGAGTCCGAGACCTGGGGTTCCGCGGTGGCGGGCCTCGAGCGCATCGCGCGCCGTTACCTGGAGGCGGCCGGCATCGCGGGCGAGTTCGTCAACCGCGTGAGACCGGCGCTCGCCGGGAAGGAAGCCTCGCCGGCGATCCGCCGCGCGGTGATGATGGCGCAGCGCGAGCTGCTGCGGAACGCGGTCAACCACGGCAAACCCGGCCGCATCGACGTGACCGTCGAGGTCTCCGCCGAGCGGGCCGAGGTGACGGTCACCGACACCGGCCCGGGCGTGGATCCCGCGCGGGCCTTGGGGGAGAAGCGCGGCCTCTACCACCTGCAGCAGCGGATGGCGGAGCTGGGCGGCCGGCTCGTGCTGGAGCGCGGCGCGCTGGGGTTCACCGCCCGGGCGGAATTCCCAGCCGGGCGGTGACGGGTGGACGCGGGCGTCAGAAGCGGCCGTTCAGGCCCACGTTGATCGTCACGAAGTTGTAGTTGATCGTGGACGGCTGGCTGCGGAAGCCGCGGTAGATCTCCTGGTAGGCGTTGAGGAGGTTCGAGATGTCGAGCGTGAGCTGGGCGGACGGGCGCAGCTGGTAGGCGAGGCCGACGTTGAGGGTGTCGTACGAGGCGCGCCAGCGGTTGCGGCCGACGGTGGCGGCCGAGTACTCGACGATGTAGTCGCTGGTCCAGTTGTAGAGCAGGCGCGTGCTGAACTTCTTGTAGCGCCAGGAGAGCATCGCGTTGGCGGCCTTCGGGATGAAGCCGACGACCTCGCGGCCGGAGATGTTGGTGGTGCTGCCGAAGTTCCCCCGCGTCTGGATCATCGTGTAGTTCACGGAGCCGCTCAGGCCCTTGAGCAGGCCGGGGAGCGAGGTGAACTGCTGCTGGTAGCTGAACTCCCACCCCTGCACGGTGGCGGTGCCGGCGTTGGCGGAGGTGAACAGGTTGAAGCCGGCGTACTCGCCGTTGAAGCCGTTGTCCGTCCCGGCAGCCACGGTGCCGATGTTGATGTTGCGGACGATGAAGTCGGCGATCGTCTTGTGGAAGAAGCCGACCGAGAAGTTGCCGACCGGCTCGAAGTAGTAGTCGATCGAGGCGTCCCAGTTGCGCGCGTTCTGCGGGAGCAGCGCGGCGTTGTTGATCGTGAGCGTGCTGGCGTTCTCGTTCACCGACTCGCTGGGCAGGAGCTCGCCGTAGCCCGGGCGGCCGAAGCTGGTGGACCAGGCGAGGCGCGCCTTCAGGTTCGGCGTGATGTCGTGCGTCAGGTGCATGCTCGGGAAGGCCTTGGTGTAGGAGCCCTCGATGGTGCGCTTGGTGTTGGCGTAGTCGCGGGTCACGGCCCCGAGCGGGTCGGCCTGCTGCTGGGCGGCGGTGCTGCCGACGCGCGCCCGGACCCAGCCGCGGCCGACGTCCTCGGTGTTCTCGACGCGGACGCCGCCGAGGAAGCTCGTGCGGGAGAGGAGGCCCTCGCGGCCAAATTTGCCCTGCGCCATGAAGTAGCCGGCGGTGACGGTCTCGGTGATGTCGCGGGCGCCGGTGTACGCCTGCTGCAGGCGGTAATACTCATCCTCGCGCCACAGGGTCGGGTCGACCGGGCGGCGTTCGTTGATGAACATTGAGGAGGTCCACTGCGGCATCATCCGGCCGGTCTTGACCTGGTCGAAGGTCACGAGGCCCGGGTCGGGGGCGAGGGGCCCGGTGCCGAGGTAGTTGTAGCGGCGGCTGTTGCTCAGCGTCTGGGCGAGGGTCTCGCGCCACTGGCCGCCGACCTTGAGGGCGAGCGGGACGGCGGTGGGCAGCTTGTAGAGCGCGTTGAAGCGCAGGTCGCGCACGCGCTGGTCGTTCTGGGCGTCGCTGCACTGGAGGGCGCCGGTCGGGCGGTAGTTCGAGGGGTCCGTGAAATCGAGGCCGCCGTTGGGGAGGAACTTCGGGTGGAGCTCGGACTGGGTGCGGTCGAGGATCCAGCCGGTGCCGGCGAGGCGCATCGTGAGCTCGCCGCCCTGGCCGTTGCCGTTGTTGAGGTTGTTGCGGGCGTAGGTCGCGGCGTAGTCGAGCTGCAGCGGGCCGAAGTCCTGCTCGGCCGTGAAGTCGAGGCGGCGCTGGCGGGTGTCGTAGTTGTTCGGCCCGCGGTTCTGCATCTCGATCAGCGACTGCGCCACCGGGCGGATGACGGTGATCTTGTCCGTCCAGCCGGGGACGACGCTGGTGGTGGCGTTCGGGACGGTGTTCTGGTTCTGGCTGCTGTAGGCCCGCGTGATGTACCGGCGCCGGAAGCCCTCGTAGTTGTCGTTCGCGGTGGCGTTGAGCGAGACGCGGGTGCTGGCGGAAACGCGGTAATCGGTCTTGATGCTCAGGCTGACCTGCTTGCGGTTGTTGTAGTTGTCGAAGGTCTGGTAGCTCCAGACGTAGGCGGGCTGCGTGGTCGTGTTCTGGTAGTCGCGGTCGGTCTGGAAGAAGCCGACGGCGTTCTCGGAGTAGAAGGAGTTGACGCTCACGCCGAGGTTGCGGTTGCCGCCGAACACGTCGAAGAGCTCCTGGTAGCTGAAGTTCAGCATCGGGTGCGCTGGATGGTCTTGGCGCTGCGGGATCTGCTCGAAGCCGAGGAAGGTCGGCGCGATGCGGGCCGAGAGGCTGTAGGTCAGCCGGCGGCGCTCCTTCATGCTGAGCGAGGAGCGGGTCTTCAGGTTCACGGTGCCGCCGAGCGAGTCGGCGTTGCGGTCTGGACGGTGTCCCTTGGTCAGCTCCAGCTGGTCGAACAGGGCGCCGGAGATGCTCTGCATCTCGAAGGCGCGGCTGGTGCCCAGCGGGGTGACGAGGCCGCCGTCGATCGTGACGGTGTTCAGGCCCGCCGGCATCCCGCGGATGTTGAAGTTGTAGGCGAGACCCTCGTCCGTCGGGGAACCGGCGACGCCGGGCAGGCGCATCAGCACTTCGCCCGCGCTCATGTTCGGCAGGTTGCCGAAGGAGTCCATCGCCACGACGTTCATCGTGTTGGGGGCGTTGCGCTGGGCGGTGATGGCCGCCGCGCCGCCCTCGCGCTCACCGGTGACCTTGAAGGCGTCCATCTTGTAGATGCCGGTGGTGAGGTCGAAGTCGCGGACCACGCGCTGGCCGGCCGTGGCGGTGATAGGGGCGCGGACCGTGTCGAGGCCGATGTAGCTCACGACAAGCTCGTGGGTTCCCGCCGGGACCCCGGAGAGCGTGTAGCGGCCGGTCTCGTCGACGAGGGTGCTGAGGCCCAGGGAGGGGATCTCGACGCGGGCGCCCTGGAGCAGGTTGCGGGTCGCGGCGTTGCTCACCGTGCCGGTGAGCGTGGTGCCGCCGGCGTCGGCGGCGCGGGTGGACGCCACGGCCGCGCCGGCGAGGAGGGCGAGGAGGAACGGGCGCGCGAGCGCCCGGCAAGCGGCGGCGAAGCCGCGGACTCGGAGGTAGGTCATAGGGGGTAGGCTGAGGTGAAAACTGCAGCGGCGGGGTCGCCGGCGACTTCTGGCAAGACCGAGGGTATGGAATTCCGCCCCGGTTTGTCCAAGGAGAAGTTTCCCTAGGCGCGTCTCCGGTCGTGGGGGGCGAGGCGGTCACCCTGTGCCGAGGCTTGTCGGCGCCCCGCCGGCCGCCAAGCTGGCGCCTCCCGCCCCATGCATCGCCGTTCCTTCCTCCACCGTTCCGCCGCGGCCGCCGGCGCCCTCGCCGCCTCCCTGCCGGTCCGCGCCGCTGATTCCACCCCCCGTCTGCGCACCGCCCTCATCGGCTGCGGCTGGTGGGGAGGCAACATCCTCGGCGAGGCCGTCGCCAGCGGCCGCTGCGAGGTGGTGGGGTTGTGCGACGTCGATGCCCGCCAACTCGCCGCGACGCGCGC
>SYDD01000355.1 GCA_005786775.1 Opitutaceae bacterium | reverse complement strand
CGGGTCGAGCTCGCGGATGCCGAGGGAGCAGCCTTCGGCATTCACCGGGATGCGCAGGCGCTTCATGCGGCGCAGGAGCGGCGCGAAGAGCAGGACCGAGGACCGCATCCCCGAGGGCAGCTCGCCCTTCATCCGGCCCGGTTCGAAGCCGCGGTGATCGAGGGTCATCGTCCCGGCTGGCCGGTCCCAGCTGATCCGCGAGCCCTGTTCCTGCAGGAACGCCACCAGCTTCTCCACGTCCGTGATCGCGGGGACGTTCGCGAGGGTCACGGTCTCGTCCGTAAGCAGGCTCGCGCAGAGGATTGGCAACACGGAGTTCTTGTTGCCGGAGGGAGTGATGGTGCCGGCGAGCGCTTTGCCGCCGTTGACGATGAGATCGGCCATAGGGTCGGGACGGGCCCAAGGAAAAGGGCGCCCCGGAGGACGCCCTTGAAATGCGGGGGCGAAGCGCCGCCCCGCAAGGCTTAAGCGGAAGCCGCGCTCAGATCGCGCCCCCACCCTGCTGGCCTTCGGGGCGCGGACCGCGGTCGCCGCGGTTGCGGCCACGGCCGCCCCGCCGCCGCCGGCGGCGCGGACCGGCATCGTCGCCCTGGCCCTCGGGCCGCGGGCCGCGGTCGTCGCGGCCGGGGCCGGCCCCATGACCACGGTGCCGGTCGCCGCGGTGGGGACGCTGCTCGCCTTCCGCGGGAGCGGCGGCGGGCTTTGGCTTCCCGCCGAACAGGCTCTTCAGCCAGCCGAAGAAGCCGGGTTTCTGGGGCGCGGGGGCCGGCGTCGGCGCGGAAGCCGGATACCGTGGCCCGCGGCCCTCGCCGCGGCGGTCGTCCCGGCGGCCCTCGCGGCCCTCGCGCGGTTCCCGGGGTTCAAAGCGACGGCCTTCACGACCCTCGCGGGGCTCACGGCCTTCTCGCGGCGCGCGGGGCTCGAAGCCGCGTTCCTCGCGGCCCTCCGCCGTCTCGCGGCGTTCGCGGGAGGTCTGGAAGTGGGGCCGGTCCTCGCGCCGGGTGCTGGGCGCGGTGGCTTCCCAGCGGACCTCGCTGCGGCGGGGCGTCTCGGGCGGGATGATCTTCAGTTCCACCTTCTCCTCGGTCGCCGGGGCGGCCGGCGCGGGCGTCGCGGCCGGAGCCGGAGCGGCCATGGGCGTCGGGGCGGGCGCCGCGACCGGAGTTGGGGCGATCGCCACCGGCGCCGCCGGCGGGAGCTCGGGCTCGTTGGCCCGCGGGGTCGTGACGGCAACCTCGCCGGTGAAGGGGTTCTTGAACTCGCTCTTCGGGGTGATGACCTCGAGGGAGCTGGGCTTGTAGCCCGCCGGGGTGGCGGGCGCGGCGGTCCCGGCGCTGGCGGGTTGCGGACGCTTGCCCCGGGCGAGACCGGTGCCACGGGTGGCACCGAACGAACCGAAGGCGGGGGCGGGCTGGGCGGGCGCGGCAGGCGCCGCGGCGGAGGCTCCCGCGGGCGCAGAGGCCGGGGCGGAAGGGTCGGCGCGGTCCGGAAGCGGCGCGCCTGACGGGGCTGGATCTGACATGTGTTTGTTTTTGGTGTGACGGCGGCCTGAAACGCGGGATCGCGGGGGCGGCCTAGGATGGCCGACGGAACGCGGAAGCGCTCAACGACGGCCGGAGAGGTGACCCTCGCGGACCCTCCCGGGAGTGGCAAGAGGCAATTCCGAACCGGCTTGCCAGCGTTCCCCCGCCCCGCCCAGCCTGCGCCCCATGGACAAGCTCGAGGAGATCTTCCGGATGCAGGACGCCCTCAACCGCCGCATCGGCGTCCAATTGCCGCCGCCCACCGACGAGGAAAAGGCCCGCTGGGTCCTCAATTACACCCGCGCCCTCCAGCAGGAGACCGCCGAACTGGTCGACTCGGTCCCCTGGAAATGGTGGGCGAAGTACCAGAAATTCGACGAGCAGAACGCGCGCGTCGAGGTCGTGGACCTCTTCCACTTCCTTGTCTCGCTCGCCCAGACGCTTGGGATGTCGGCGGACGACGTGTATCAGGCCTACCTGAAGAAGAATCAGGTCAACCACGCCCGCCAGGAGTCGGGGTACGTGCGCAAGGACGAGACGGACTCCAAGCACATCTGATGCGGAAAGCTTGCCGGCGGGCGGGCTTACGCTGGCCCTAGGCCCTCGACTGGGTCGGGCCACCGCTTCGACGTTGAACCGCTCTACGCGGTTCGGAGCGCGGGGGTGGCGGGTCGGGTGACGACGAAGGCCGCAGTCACATCGACCGCCGTCTGGCCGTTTTCCACGATTGAAGCGCGGAGCTTCAGCTTCGCCTTGCCGTAACGGGAAAGGGCTTCCTTGAACTCCGCGATCGCCGCCTGCGCCGGGCGCTCGCAGATCGCCCGCAAGTCGCCGATCACCGGTTTCCGGTACGCCGCGCGGCTCTCCTTCACCACGATGCTCCACTCCGGCCGCGCCGCGCTCCGCTCGCTCCGCATCAGCTCCCATACCACCCCGTAGCCCGCTAGCGTCGCCAACGAGACTAGGCTGCCGCCGAACGCCGTGTTCAAAGAGTTGCGGTTCTGCTCCTTTGGCGCCGTCAGCACCAGCGCGCGGGCATCGCTCAGCTCCACGCCCACCCCCATCGCCTTGGCGAGGGGGATCATCTCGTGGAGGAAGAGCTCCAGCGCGGGCACTTTGACCGCTTTCATCGGAGGGCGACGTTGGAGGGTTTGGCGGGGCCCGTCAAAGCCTCATCCGCGCGGCCGCTACCCCCCCCCGCCCGGCGGGTTTTCCCTCCCGCCGCAAAACCCGGGCCGCCGTTTGACGCCCGCGCGAGCCCGCCCTTCTTGGGGTTCGATGATCGCCCCCGGCCAAAAATTGGATCCCGCCCTCCCGCTCTCGGTCGTCCGTGACGGCGCCGAGGAGAAAACCACCCTCGGCCAGCTCCTCCGCCGCCGCACGATCCTCTCGGTCTATATGAAGAACAACACGCCCGGCTGCGACCGTCAGGTCGACAGCCTGGCCGCCGCGGCTGCCGCCTTTGGCCGGGCAGGGTACGACGTCATCGCCGTCAGCCGCGACTCCTGTGGCTCCCATCTCCGCTACGCCGCTAAGAAGAAGTTGCCCTACACCCTCGTCAGCGATCCGGAGGACGCCCTCGCCCGCGCCACCGATTCGCTGGTCGAGAAGTCAATGTACGGCCGCACCTACACCGGACCCGCCCGGGCGGCCTACGTGCTCGAGCCCGACGGGACTGTTCGCGCCGTGGTGGAGAAGGTGGACACCAAGGATCACGCCGCGCAGCTCCGGGCCGTCCTGAAGGGGCTTTGAGCTGGAGCAATCGCCGGCGCGGCGGTCGCGGGGCTTGCCACTTCCGGTCGCGGGCCCTAGCCGATCTCTGTGGCCAAGCCGAAGCGTGAATCCCCGCCCGTCCCGCCCGCCGCTCCGCCGGTCGGGGGACTCAGCTACTTGACCGCCGCCCTCGAGGCGCCGGTGAGCCCGGCGGAGGCGGCGCTGCGGCCGCTTTCGTTCGCGGACTTCGTGGGCCAACCCCGGACCGTGGAGCGTCTGCAGGTGATGGTAGGGGCGGCGAAGCGGCGCGGCGAGGCCCTCAACCACGTGCTGTTGTCCGGCCCCCCCGGCCTCGGGAAGACCACCCTCGCGTTCATTTTGGGTCAGGAGCTGGGCCGTAACGTCCGGGTTACCTCCGGGCCAGTGATCGAGAAGGCGGGCGATCTGGCGGGCCTGCTTACGAACCTCGAAGAGGGTGACCTGCTGTTCATCGACGAGATTCACCGAATCCCGAAGACCGTCGAGGAGTACCTTTATTCGGCGATGGAGGACTTCCGCCTCGACATCATGATCGACCAGGGGCCGAACGCGCGGAGCGTGCGCCTGTCCCTGCCGCGGTTCACCCTGGTGGGGGCGACGACGCGCAGCGGGTTGCTGACCGCGCCGTTGCGCTCGCGCTTCACCCTGCAGACGCGGCTCGATTACTACGATCACGCGACCCTGGACACGATCATCCGGCGCTCGTGCGGGCTGCTGTCGATCCCGGTGGAGCCGGGCGGGGCGGGCGAGATCGCGCGCCGGTGCCGGGGCACGCCGCGCATCGCGAACAACCTGATCCACTTCGTGCGCGACTACGCGCAGGAGCGGGCCGACGGCCGGGTGACGAAGGACGTGGCGGCGCGGGCCCTCGAGCTGCTGGAGATCGACGCGGCGGGGCTGGACGAGATGGACAAGCGGATGCTGCGGGTGATGGCCGAGAACTACCGGGGCGGCCCGGTGGGGATGACGACCATCGCGGTGGCGGTGGGTGAGGAGGCGGAGACCCTCGAGGAGGTGCACGAGCCGTTCCTGATCCAGGAGGGTTATCTGCAGCGCACGCCGCAGGGCCGGGTCCTAACGGCGCGGGGTTACCAGGCGGTGGGCCTCCGCCCGCCGAGCGGGGAGCAAGGCACGCTATTGCGGGACTGAGGGCGGGTGCCGGCGGAGCATTGCCCCGTGCGGGCGAGACACGCGGCGGATCCGATCCGCGAGCCGCGTTTTCGCCCCTTTGACCGGGGCAAGATGCCCCGGCTACACCAAGCCCACTGCGTTCCGCCTTAGAACTTCAGGTGCTTCACCGTCAGGCCGCGGTTGATCAGCTGCTTCAGCGAGTCGATGCCGATGCGGAGGTGGTCGGTCACAAAGTGCTCGTCCACGTGGCGGTCGCT
>SYDD01000354.1 GCA_005786775.1 Opitutaceae bacterium | reverse complement strand
GACCGTCTGCCGGAAGGGGCGGACCTGGATCGCGCCGAAGTAGCGGCGGATCTGCTCCTCGGCGGGCTTGCGGGTGAAGCCCTTGGACTCGTCGACCGCGGCGAAGCGGACGGCGAGCTTGTCCGTGATGAGGGGCCGGTTGAAATCGAACGAGAGGCGGTGGCCGCCCCAGTCGTCGAAGCGCACCGAGGTGCTGGAGCTGACGCGGGTGAGGTTGGCCTTGGAGGGAACAAGGTTGATCGTGCCGGCGGCGGCGCCGAGGCCGAAGAGGTTGGAGTTGGGGCCGCGGGAGATTTCCACCGCATCGAGATTGTACGGGTCGACGGGGATCTTGTTGTTACTCGAGAAGTTACCGAGGGCGATGTTGACGCCGCTGCCGCTGATGGGGCTGCCGACGCCGCGGATGCGGTTGGCGGTGGCCGGGTCGTTGGCGGTGCCGTCGATGATGCCGCCGTTCCGGTTGGGCGTGAACTGGGTGTAGTTGCCGGTCCCCTCGGTATTCGCCTCGTAGAGGAAGATGTCGTTCAGGTCGACCACCGCCAGATCCTGCATCTGCTGCTTGGTGACGACGGTGATGGAGGCGCCGAGGTCCTCGAGCTTCGAGTTGAGGCGGGTGCCCGAGAGCGTGTTGAGCGCCTGGTAGCCCCGGTCGGCCTCAGAGGAGACGGTGAAGGGCGAGAGCAGGACCGCCTCGTCGGTGGCCGGCCGGGTGGCCGCGGGCGGGCGGGTGGCCGGGGCGGCGGGGGCCTGCTGGGCCGAGGCCGGCGCAAGCAGGCCGGCGGCGCCGAGGCCAAGCCAAAGCGCGCGAAGGGGATTTCGGGTCGGGTTTTGCATGGTGCGAAAGGAACAGGATCCCCCGTGAGAGGCCGGAAAGGCTACGGTTGAGGGCAACCCCTCAATTAGGCGGTGTGGCGAGACGGCGAAAGCAAAAAACCCGCCCCGGGCCACTTGGGAACCACCTGCAGCTGGCGGCCAGGGTCGGCCGGGCCGCAAGCGCAGCGCACGCTTGCCTCGCCCGCCCGCGCCCGGCATCCCAGCCGCGATGTCCTCGCTGCCCACCCAGTTCGACGGCGCCACCGTCCACACCAAGGCCAATGTCTATTTCGACGGGAACGTCGTCAGCCACACCGTCCTCCTGGCGGGCGGCGTCCGGAAGACCCTCGGGTTGATCCGGCCCGGCTCGTACTACTTCGGCACCGCCGCGGCGGAGCGGATGGAGATCGTCGCGGGCGAGTGTACCGTGACGCTGAAGGGTGAGACCGCGGCCCGCGCCTACGGGGCCGGGACCGCCTTCGAGGTGCCCGCGCAGAGCGGCTTCACCATCGTGGTAGGCTCCGGCCTCTGCGAGTACATCTGCTCCTTCCTGCCCTGATCCGCCCTCCCGTGCTCCGCCGGCGCCGCTTCCTCCCGCTGCTGCTGCTTCCGCTGACGGCGGGGCTCCGGGCCGCGGCGGCGCCCTCGCCGGTCGAGGGGTTGCCCGACGGCCTGTACGCGGCGATCGGCACCCCGCGCGGGACGATCGTCTGCGAGCTCCACTTCCGGGCGGCGCCGCGGACCGTCGCGAGCTTCGTGGGCCTGGCCGAGGGCACCCTCGGACCAGCACCGCGCAAGCCGTACTTCGACGGCCTGACCTTCCACCGCGTGGTCCCGGACTTCGTGGTGCAGGGCGGCGACCCGACCGGCACGGGCGATGGCGGGCCGGGGTATTCCTTCGTCGACGAGTTCTCGCCCGCGCTCGGCCACGACGCGGCTGGGGTCCTGTCGATGGCGAACAAGGGTCCGGACACCAACGGCTCCCAGTTTTTCCTGACCCTGCGGGCCGTCCCGCGCCTCGACTTCCTGCATGGCGTCTTCGGGCGGGTGGTGCGGGGCCTCGACGTGCTGCCGCGCATCGAGCGTGGGGACAAGATGACGGTCGCGATCCACCGACAAGGGGCGGCGGCCGTGGCCTTCCGCGCGGACGACGAAGCCTGGCGGACCCTGAACGCGGCCACGAAGGCCTACGCCGGTCCGGCCGAGCCCGGGCCAAACGCGTTTTGCCACGATCCCGACGGGATCCTGCCGGCGGAGCCCCCGCGGGCGCGGGCCTTCAACCACAAGCTGGCCAACGTCGAGCGCACGCTGGGCCTGAGGATCGCGGCCCGGTTCCGCGCGCGCTCCCCCACCCCGGCCGAGGACGCGGCCCCGGGGGCCTTCATGCGCGGCCTCGCCGAGCAGCTAGGCACGGCGCGGGACGGCGCGCTGGCGGTGTACTTCGCGGACGACGACGAATGGCGGGTGTGGATCGGCGACACGCTGGTCGGGCGGTTCGCAGGCCGGACGGGTACCGCGGCGGAACTGACCGCGGACGGGTCAATGCACGAGGCGAAGGAAGCCTTTCTTGCGGCCGCCAAGGCGCGCGCCACGGAGGAGTTGGCGGAACAGGTGCGGGCGGCCGCCGCCAAGCCAGGCACCCCCGCCCCGCCCCCAGGCCAGCGCGTCAAACTCCAGGCCGATGCCATCTTGGACGGGTTGATCCGCCGGCTGGCGCCACGCTGAAGTTTGCCAAAGCGCGATCCCCGGCCTCCCTTCGCCCGATGCGCAGCGTCTATTTCCTCCTAATCCTCGGCGCCGTCCTCGTGACGGTAGCGGTGTTAAGCCGCACCGGCATCGCCTCGCGCAATGACCCGCGGGACCGGCCGATCAACAGCGCGATGCGGGAGGCGATCGACCGCCGCAACCCGCAGTACAGCGCGGAGGAGGAGCTCGTGTTGGCCCAGCGATTCGGCACCGCGGTGCGCCGCCCCTCGGGGTTGCGCTGGGTGGAGCGCGCGCCCGGCGCCGGGGTCGCCACACCCACGCTCGGCGGCGAGGTCCTTGCGCATTACGAGGGTCGGCTACTGGACGGCACGCCGTTCGACGATTCGCGGAAGCGCGGGGCGCCCTTCACCTTCCGCGTCGGCACGGGCTCCGTGATCCGCGGGTGGGACGAGGCGTTCCTGACGATGCGCAAGGGCGAGAAGCGGACCCTGATCGTACCCTACTGGCTCGCCTACGGCGAAAAGGGGCGGCCGCCCAAGATCCCGCCCAAGGCGACCCTGATCTTCGAGGTCGAGCTG
>SYDD01000353.1 GCA_005786775.1 Opitutaceae bacterium | reverse complement strand
GCTGGTGCAGGCGCTCGGCGCCGCGCCGGGCAAGGACGCCGACGCCGTGCTCGTGGCGGCCTTCCGCGCGACCCGCTCCCCGGGCGTCTTTGACCAGATCGTGCGGCGGCCGGAGTCCGCCCTCGCCCTCGTCGAGGCCATCAAGGCCGGGAGCGTGCCGGTCGCCGAGGTCGGCCCGGGCAACCTGGCGCGGCTGCGGACGCACCCCAACCGCGGGGTGGCGGCGGCCGCGGCGGCGCTCACCGTGGCCGGCGGCGCCGAGAAGGACGCGCTCATCACGCAGCTGATGCCGGAGGTCACCAAGGCAGGCGACGTGGCCAACGGGAAGGCGCTCTTCACCGCGGCCTGCGCGATCTGCCACAAGTACGGCGACGTGGGCGTGCGGGACGTCGGCCCCCCGCTGGCGGGCCTCGGCAGCAAGAGTCCCCTGGAGCTGCTCACCCACATCGTGGACCCGAACCGGCAGGTGGAGCCGAATTACTGGCAGTGGAACCTCACGACGCGGAAGGGCGAGACCCTTGTCGGCGTGATCGTGGCCGAGACGAGCGCGAGCCTGACCCTGCGCAACCAGGGCGGGGACACCGAGGTGCGCCTGGCGGACATCGCCAACCGCGAGAACACCCGCCGGTCGCTGATGCCGGAAGGCCTCGAGGGCCTGGGCGCGGCCGGCCTGCGGGACGTGATCGCCTACCTCGCGGCCTCGAGCGCCCCCGCGCCTGCGGCCGGCGCCGCGGCCCCCGCCCCGACCAAGAAGGGCGGCGGCGGCAAGGCGAAGAAGGTGGCCGCGGCGACCCCGGCGAACGCGCCCGCCGCTCCGGCCCCCGCTCCCACCGCTGCGGCCGCGGTCCCGGTGGGCGACGGCCCGAAGGAGGGCGGCAAGAATGACCGTCCGCTGCCGCCGACGGAGCCCGTGCGCTGGGAGGCGGGCAAGACCCGCGTCCTCCTCATCGGGGGCGGCAGCTCGCACAAGTTCACCGAGTTCTTCGGGGCGACCGACAGCGCGACGCTGCGCGCGGCCGGCTTCACCGTGCACTACACCGAGGACCGCGACCAGGCGGCGGCCGCGCTGCCCGAGGCGGACGTGGCGGTGATCAGCGTGAACCGGATGTTCTTCGACACCCCCGCCTACCGGCAGGCCGTGTTCGCGTTCGCCGCCGCCGGCAAGGGCATCGTGATGCTGCACCCGGGCACCTGGTACGCGTTCCCGCGGTGGCCCGAGCTCAACGCGCGCCTCGTGGGCGGCGGCTCCCGCGGCCACGACAAGCTCGGCCCGTACACCGTGCACGTGCGCAAGCCGGAGCACCCGGTGATGCGCGGCGTGCCCGCCAGCTTCGAGGTGGTCGACGAGCTGTACTACATGAACGCCGAGCCGGAGAAGATCCCGGCCGGCACGGCGCCCATCGAGGTGCTGGCGGAGAGTTCCCCCTCGCAGAAGTTCCAGCGGCCGCACCCAGTCGCGTGGATCACGAGCCACGAGAAGGCGCGCGTGGTGGGCGTCACCCTCGGGCACGACGAGCGCGTGCACGAACACCCCGCGTTCCGCACCCTGCTCACCAACGCGGTGCGCTGGGCCGGAGGCAAGTAAGCCTGGCCCCGCCGCCGCCCCGCGCGGGCGGCGGCCGCGGCCGGGCTCAGAACTCGAGCGTGGTCGTCAGCCGGTAGCTGCGCGGATCGTTGAAGTAGACGCGGCGCACGCCGGTGTAGTTGTCGTTGTAGCGGCCGATGTTGGCCAGGTACGAGTTGGAGACGTTGCGGACGTTCAGCTGCACCGTCGCGTTAACGCGGGAGCCCGGCACGCGGAAGCGGTGGCCGGCGAAGACGTCGCCGAGGAGCGACTCGTTGCCCCAGTAGACGTACCCGGTGGGCTTGTCCCAGCTGAGGAAGTTCTTGCCGTTGTACCGCAGCGAGCCGCCGAGGAACACGCCCTTGAGGCGGCCCTCGCTGAAGCGGTAGCGGGCGGTGCCGTTGGCCTTGTGCGGGCGCGAGCCGAAGGGCGAGTTCTGGCGGTCGACCTGGAAGTCGAGCTCGCTGTAGAGCTCGCGCGCGGCCGTCTCGAGCGCCGCCAGCTCGACCGGATTGCCGGCGAGGAGCCGCCGCCACTCGGGGACGCGGGTGTCGAAGAAGGCGAAGACCTCGGTGAAGAAGTTCTGCCGCTTCCGCTCGGAGTGCGCGTAGCTGGCGCGCAGCGTGAGGTTGCGGGTCGGGTTCGCGACGACCTCGACCTCCAGGCCCTTGGTCAGGACGTCGATTGTGGCGGAGGTCCAGGTGATCGCCTGGCGGTCGTAGTCGGCCTGGCTGATCTTCCCCGCGGAGAGCAGGGCGCCGAGCATCGTCGTGAGGTTGTCGACGCCGAGCGCGTTGCTGCCGGGCAAAATCGGCGAATCGTTGAGCTGCTCGGTCCGGTACCAGGTGGCGCGGAGGAACAGGCGGTCCTCGCCGAGCACGTCGAGCATGAAGCCGAGGTCGCGGCCGCGGCCCTCGGTGGGCTCGGGGACGTCGCCGGTGGGGAGCACCGTGCGGTCGAAGCGCGGCTGGCCGTTGTTGCGCGAGGCATTCCAGAAGAGCGAGAGCCGGCGGTGGGCGTGGAACACAGCCCCCGCGGTGAAGGTGGTCGGCGTGTACTCGTGCCGCTCGTAGCGGCCATCGAAGTACCACTCGCCGACCGCGACCTCCTTGGACAGCACGCGCGGGTGCCGCGGATCGAGGATGCGGGCCTCCTGCGCGTTGCGGAAGGTGATGGCGTCGCGGCGGGCGCCGAGGGTCGTCACCAGCCGGTCGCGGAACCAGAAGCTCTGGGCGGCAACCATCAGGGAGGTGATCTCCTTCCGGGAGTGGGTATTGGCGCGGGCCCGCGAGGCGTAGGTGCTGGTGTAGCGCCGGCCGTTCCAGGTAAAGGGCGCGATCGGGAGGCTGCCGTCGCTGCCGTACCACGTGCGGTAGTCGGCGGGATCGACGTAGTTGCGGCGCGTCACCTTGTTCTGGTCGCCCTCGGCGGTGGCGGCGGTGGAGATCGGCGTGTTGGTGTCGTCGACGAGGATCTCGTCGCGCCAGCGGCGCAGGCGGTCCTGCTCGGAGCGCTCCCCGAGGGCGGCGACGCGGTGGCGCCCAAACCAGCGGGTGGAACGCCCGCCCTCCCAGGCGGCGCTCAGGCGCAGGATCTCGTTGTCGGTGACGATCCAGTCCTTGAACCAGTTGGACTCGAAGTAGAGCTGGCCGGCGTGGGGGTTGGGCACCGTGGCCGCGGAGCCGTCGGGCGCGGGCAGGGTGAAGTTCGGGTCGCCGCGGAGGGTGCCGCCGGCGACCGCGAGCCCGTGGGCCTCGACGTCGTTGTGGTTGCGGAACCACGCGAGCTCGACGCTCACCTGGGCGGGGAGGCGCTGCTGCACGATGACCTGCCGCGAATGGAAGGTCTGGTGGCGCACGCCGCCGGGGCCGGTGAGGTTGTAGTCGTAGGGCGAGACCGAGGGGGGCAGGAGCGTCTCGACGCCGAAGCGGCCGGTGGCCTGGAATTCGCCGCGGAGGTTGGTGACGAGCCCCGTCTGCTGGCTGAAGGTGAAGCGGTTGTTGGTGGCGCTGAAGCGGGCGGTGCCGGAGCCGGCGGGCACGACGGTGCCGTCGAAGACGCGGCGGCCGCCGTCCCACCACGCGGTCACCTGGTCGGCGGCGTTCCAGCCCATCGTGAGGCTGTTGTCCATCTGGCCCTTCTCGAAGGAGACGTGGACGGTGGTCTGGCGGAAGGGCTGGTAGGCGGCAGCGAGGCTCCAGCGGCCCTGGTCGGTGAAGTCCCAGTGGCGCCAGCCCTGGCTGTTCTGGTAGAGGCCGAGGAGGCGGAGGGAGAGTTTCCGGGGCAGCAGGACCTGGTTGTGGTCGGCCTCGTAGCGTTCGTAGGCCCACGAGCCGAGCATCGCCTTGAGGGTGGTGCGGGTGCGCTGGAGGTTGGCGCGCTTGCCGGAGAGGGAGACCAGCCCGCCGGCCTGCCCGAGGCCGAAGAGGATGGAGTTGGGCCCGCTGGCGACCTCGGCCCGCTCCACGTTGTAGAGGTCGACGGGGATGCTGGACTCGACGAAGTCGCGGGAGGCGCCGGCGGGGGAGCCGCGCATCCGGAACTGGTAGTCGTTGCCGTCGGCGCCGCGGCCCTGGGGGTTGTTGAACCCGGCGTTGGCGTCCTCGACGTCGATCTCGATGTTGGTGGCGTGGGCCATCATCTCCTCGAGGTTGGTCGCGGCGATGTCGGCGAGGAACTCGGGGGTGAACGCGGCGACGGCGGCGGGCGTGTCGCGCAGGCGGGAATTGAGCCGGCTGCCGCTGGTGGTGTTGGCGGCCTGGTAGCCGACGTCGTTGTCGGCGCGGACCTCGAAGGGGGAGAGCTCGACCACGGGGCGCTCGGGGTCGGCCGGGCGGGGCGCGGCGGGGGCCGGGGCGGTCTGCGCGGCGAGCGCGCCGGG
>SYDD01000352.1 GCA_005786775.1 Opitutaceae bacterium | reverse complement strand
GCGAGCGCAACCGCGTCCAGCTCGCGCGCCTGCTGCGTCGCGGCGGCAACCTCCTGATCCTCGACGAGCCCACGAACGATCTCGATCTGCCGACGCTCGGCGCGCTCGAGGAGGGCCTGATCGAGTTCCCGGGATGCGCGCTGATCGTCAGCCACGACCGCTGGTTTCTCGATCGCGTGGCGACGGGCATCCTCGCGTTCGAGGGCGACAGCACCGTGCTCTGGCACAACGGGAACTACTCGAGCTACCTCGAGGACTTCCGGCGCCGCCGCGGGCGGGAGGCGGACCAGCCGCGCCGGATCAAGTACCGGCGGCTGGAGCGCTAGGCCCCGGCCGCCGGCGGGCGTTCAGGGCGTGGGCGGCAACGGGCGCAGCTCGTCGGGCGACAGCTGGCCATCCCGGTTGCCGTCGAGCGCGCCGAGGCTGCGCGTCGCGTTGGCCAGTTCGGCCGCGGCGAGCACCCCGTCCTCATTCGCGTCGAGCGCCAGCATCACGATGTCCCCCGGATGGGCCCGCGTGGCGTCCGCAGTCGGGGTGGACCGCTTCGGACTGTTCCCAGCACCCGCGCCATCGGGACGACCGGGGCGCGTTTTCCCGGTCGTCGGCGGGTTTTGGTCTGGCCGGCGGGGGCCGCCGCGGCCGGGATGGAGCTCGGCGCTGGAGAGGCTGCCGTCGCCGTCGGTGTCGAGACCGCCGAGGGTGATGGGCGCCTGCGTGAGCTCGGTGGCGGAGAGGGAGCCATCGCGGTCGAGGTCCATCACGCGCTCCAACGGGTGACCGCGGAAAGCGGGGCCGCCGTGGCTCCTGCCGGGATGGTCGGGGGTGGGGCTAGTTTGGGCGAAGGCGGCTGCGGCGAGCGGTGCGAGGAGGGCGAGGGAGCGGAGGAACATCGTGGAGCGCCCCGGGGGACCGTCACCGCCCTCCGGAGGGAGAGCTGGGAAGAGAGGGCCGTGGGGAACGGCCAACATTAGGCACCACGCGTGTTCAGCGCGGATGTGGTTCCCGCGGGAAAGTTGTAAGCCCCGCGTAAAGGTTCGGTGAACGCGCGGGCTGCCTTCGCCCGGTGTCGGTCAGGCGGCGTTGAGTGTAAGCTCCGCGCGGAAACCGCGGGGCGTGCGGTTGGCGAAGCGCACCTCGCCCCCGCAGGCGGTGACGCTCGCGCGCACGATCGCGAGGCCGAGGCCGACGCCGCCACCCTCCCGAGTGCGGGCGACCTCCGGCCGGAAAAACGGCTCGCCCAGCCGGTCAAGGTCAGTCGCGGGCACGCCCGGACCCTCGTCCTCGACCGCGACCGTTACCCGGCCGGCGGCGGCGGCGGCGGTGAGGGTGATCGGCGTGCCCGGGCCCCCGTAGCGCGCGGCGTTGCGCACTAGGTTGCCGAGCGCCCGGCGCAGCAGGTCGGCGTCCGCCGTGACGCGCAGGTCCGGCGCCAGCGCGAGGTGGAGGGGATGGCCGGGCGCCTCGCGCCCTGCGACCTCGCGCGCGAGCGGTTCGACGGCGACGGGGCCGAGCGTGATGGCGCGCGGCTGGAGCCCGGCCTTCGTGAAGGCGAGCAGCTCGTTCACCAGTGCGCTGATCTGCTGCACCTCGTCCCGCACATCGCCAACGGTGTCCCGCAGCGCCGGCGGTGCCTGGTCTGCGAGGATCCCGGTGGCCAGCTGGAGGCGGGCGAGGGGGGAACAGAGCTCGTGGGCGACGTCGCCGAGAAAGCGTTTCTGGCCGTGCTGCTGGGCCTCGAGGCGGGCGGCCATCCGGTTGACGGATTCCCCGAGGTGGCCGAGCTCGTCGCGCCGGCCGGTCTCCACTCGAGTATCCAGTCGCCCCTCGGCGATGCGGCCGGTGGCGGCGGTCAGGTCGCGGAGGGAGCGGGTGATGCCGCGCACGAGCGGGAGCCAGAACAGGATCGAAAGGGCGAGGACGCCTCCCGCGGCGAGGAGCCACGACTGGAGACCGAGCAGGTGGAGGAGGCCCGGAAGGGTGTCGAGCCGGGCAAGCAGGATGGTGAAGGGCGGGCGGCCGGGTCGGTCGCGGTCGGCGGGCGAGAAATTGACGCGCAGGCCGACCCAGTAGGCGGGCGGGGTCTCCGTGCGGGAGATGAAGCGGAAGGGTCGCAGTTCGGGCGCGAGGAACGGTGGCGCGGGTTCGCCCCGGAAGGGTCCCTCGCCGTCGGCGCGCGGGCGGCCGCCGAACGGCCGGGGCGGACCGCGGAACTCGAGGCGTTCGCGGAGGGCCGGGGGCAAGGCGGCGCGCTGGCCAGCGAAGGCGAGCTCGCCCGGGCCGTGGAGGGAGAACTGGGCGCCGTACGCCGCGCCGAAGCGCGCCAGCACGGCGTCGCGGGCCGGGCCGGGAGCGGCGGCGGCGGCCTCCCCGGCGATCACGTTGAACAGCGCTTGCACGCGGTCCCCGCTCGGTCCGGCCACGAGCGCGCTCCAGCCCACGCCGCCTTGCGTGAGGAAAAAGCCCGCCCCGAGCGCCGCGAGTAACAGGAGGTTTGCGGCGAGCCAGAGCGAGACCTTGAGGGAGAGGGGATAGGTAATCTGGGGCACGGGAGGCGGGGACGCGTCGGCGGCGGAGGAGTTAGCCCCGGCGGGCGGGCGGGGCGAACCGATTTCGCCGGCCTCGTGGATTCCACGACCCGGCTTTCCGGCGCGCCCCGATACCGCCCAAGGCGTTGCGTCGCTATAACGGGAGGATGAATCCGCCCCTTCCCGCCCCGCCGGTGGCCCTGCCACCCGGCCCGCGCGAGGACCCGGATCCCGCCGACCTCACCGAGTTCGGTTTCCTGGCCCTCTCCGCGGATTCCCTCCGGATCCCCGCGTTCGTCTCCCCGCTCCTCCTCACCGCCAACCCTCTGCCCAGCCATGTCCTCCCTCCTGTCCTCTCCTGAACCCCTTCGCCTGCCCGTCCTCCCGGTCCCCGTGGCCGATCCGGGCTACCTCAAGGTCGTGGTCGCCTTCGACGACCAGGCCGCCTACCGCCGCGCCCTGAAACTGTGCGTGCGCGTGTGCAGCGAGCTCGAGGAGGGGCTCCGCGTGCAGCCGCTGCCGTGGACCCCCGACTACCTCGGGCGCTCCGACTGGCCGCCGCTGAGCCCGCGCCAGGCCGCGGAGGCCGACATCGTCATCGTCGCCGCCTCCGAGCCCGAGGAGGTGCCCGCGGTGGTCCTCGCGTGGGTCGAGCAATGCTGCGCCCAGCCGCGATCGGCCGCCGGCCTCCTCGTCGCGCTGCTCGGCGACAGCGGCGATGACGACTCGAACTCCTTCCTCGCGGAGGGGCTGCGCGCGATCGCGGCCCGGACGCGGTTCGCCTACCTCGCGCCCGAGCACCTCGGGGAACTGCCGATGGGCCGGGACCTGGCGCCGCGGCCGGCGCGCGCCGCGGGCCGTCGGGCGGCCGGCGAGTGAGCGGCGCCCGCTTTCGCTTTGCCTCGCGGGGGCCGCGGACGCAGCGTCTCGACCCCTATGTTGCTGG
>SYDD01000351.1 GCA_005786775.1 Opitutaceae bacterium | reverse complement strand
GCGGCAGGATGACCGCCGGCGGGACGGGCGCGACGGCGGGACGGGCCGCCGGGCTTTGCGCCGCGGACGCACCCGGGACCCACGCCGCCCCGGGGCGCGCCACGATCCGGCCGGCCTGCCGGTCGTACCAGACTTCCTCCCCCGCGAAGGGATAACCGGGCAGGTGCACCCGCCGGGCCGCTTGACCCGCGAACTCCGCCGGCCAATCCACCGCTGCCCCCGCCACCCACGCCACGCCCGCCGGCACGCCGGGCTCCCGCGCGGCCGCGGGGGACGTCGACTCGCCGCGGAAAACCTCAGGCGCCCCGGCGAGCGTTTCCCCGGCCGCCGCCGCCAGCCCGCGCCGCACGTCGTCCGCCCCGCCGGCCCGGAAGGCCAACCGGCAGGCAAAGGGTGTGCGGCCAACCGCGAGGGTATAGGCGAAATCGGCCACCTCCGCCCCCGGATGCGCCGCCCACCATTCGCGCAAGCCCGCCACCCGGGCCGCGAGCGCCGCGGGGGTCCGCGCGGAGACGACCACCCAGTGCGGCTCCGCCGGCACCGCCCGCGCCGCCCACGCCGGCGCCTCCTCCAGCACCGCGTGGCAATTGGTGCCCGCCAGCCCGATGCCGGAAATCGCCGCGCGCCGGGGATGCGGTCCGTTCGCCGGCCAGGGTTCCGCCGCGGTGGCGAACGTGAAGGGCCACGCGGCGGCGTCGATCGCCGGATGCAGGTACCGGAATCGGATCTGCGGCGGCACCGTCCGGTGCCGCAACGCCTGCAGCAGCTTGATCACCCCACCCACGCCGGCCGCTGAAAAACCATGCCCGAGATTGGCCTTCAGCGAGCCCAGCCAGCACCGCTGATCCGGCCGCGGACCCCCGATCGCCTCCGCCAGCGCCGCGGCCTCCACCGGATCACCCCGCGGCGTGCCCGTGCCGTGCGCCTCCACGTACTGCAGCGTCAACGGATCCACGCCCGCCGCCGCGTGCACCTCCCGCATCAGGGCCACCTGCGCCGGCGCGCTCGGCACCGTGATGCCCCCGGGCGTGGCACCACCGTGGTTCGCACCGATGCCCCGGATCACGCCGTGAATCGCGTCCCCGTCTGCCAGGGCGTCCGCCAGCCGCTTCACGACCACCGCGGCAATGCCCTCCGCCGGCAACGTGCCCTGCGAGGCAGCGTCAAACGGACGGCACTCGCCCCCGGGCGCCAGCACCCCGGCCGAGGACAGGATCCGCAGGCTCTTGGCCGTCAAAAACAGGTTCACCCCGCCCGCCAGCGCCAGATCCACCTCCCCGCTGGCCAACGCCTGACAGGCCAGCTGCAGGGCCATCAGGGAGGACGAGGAAGCCGTGTCGACCGCGAGGGCGGGGCCGCGCAGGTTGAGATGGTAGGCTACCCGGCCCGCGAGGTAACAGGCCGCGCCGCCCACCTCGTGCGGCCGCGGGGCCAGGGCCGTCGCCACCGTGAGCAGGTCGTGGTAGTCGTTCATCATCGACCCCACCACCACCGCGCAGCGCCGGCCAGCGAGGGTCTCGACCGCATAACCGGCATCCTCGAAGGCGTTCCAAGCCTCCTCCAGGAACATCCGCTGCTGCGGATCCATCACCGCGGCTTCCGCCGGCGAGATCCCGAAAAACTCCGCGTCAAACCGCTCCACCTCATCTAAAAAGCCGCCCACCGGCTCCTCGGCAGGGACCGCAGCCTGTAAACCGGCAAAATCCCAGTACCGGGCCCGGTTGGCCGGCACTTTTCCGGTCACCTGCCGCCCATCACGGAGAATTTGCCAGAGTTCACCGGCATTTTTTGCCCCCGGGAAGCGGCCGGAGTAACCCACCACCGCGAAATCGGGCATCGGCGTAGGAAACGGCGCGTGGGCCGCTTAGGGCCGGCGCGGATCTTTAGCCTGGGTCGGGTACGGGCTGCCGCCGATGAGGGCCAGCGTCCCGATCACCGGAGTGACCAGCATCGAGAAAAAGAAAAATCCCCAGAAGCCAAACGCCCGCTGGCGCCCCGCAAAGCCTACCACGAGGCAAAGCAGGACGTAGACCGAGACAAGGAGCGGCGTGACCACTGGCCGGGGCCCTCGGGTCAGGCGGCGGCCGAAGCCGGCTCCGCCGCGACCTTGCGGCCGAGTTGATACTGGCTCGCGAAGAAGTCGCGGACCTTGTTCACATCGAGATCGAGCAGCGTGCCGCCCTCCTCGAAGTGTTTCACGAAGACCTTGCCCAAGGCATAGGTCACTGCGCCGGAAACCGCCGGAAGCGCGAGGAGGCCGCCGATCACGGCGCCAAACCCGGGGAGGACCTTCAACATCGAACCAACCACCCCGGCCGCGAGCACGCGGGAACTGAGCGTGCCGACGAGCGCGGCCACCAAATTGCGGGCCACGTTCTCCTTGAACGGCACGCGGTAGAGGTCGGAGAGCTGCTTGATCATCAGCACCTGCACGCCACCGAGCGCAGCGAGATCCACCCCGGGCGGGAGCACCGGCACAGCCGCCACTCCAGCCGCGATGTAGGTGTTGCGCTTCACGATCTTCTGGCCCGCGGCCAGACGCTCCTCGGAGGACAGAACTTGAATCGGCTCGGCTTCAGGGGTCGCGGTGGTCGTCATGGGAGGCAGGTTTTCTCCTCTGGGTATGCTCGTTCCCCCCGAGGGTTGTCAAGGGAGCATACACCCACCGACTGCTTCGATTTCACTCTGACCGCGGACGGAGAACACAATGGAGGCACACTGGGGGCACCTTGGCGGCACCCGGCCGCCGATCCGACCACCGCCCGCCACCTCTTCGATTGCTCTAGCAACGGCCCCACCTCCCACCCCGTCGGCGGAAAAAGGGTCCAAAAATCGGAATTTTTGACGGCAATGGGTGATTTGCCGTCAAAATATCCTGCTTTTAGCCGCTACGCTTGGTCGCCCGTGGCCATACTCGGGGGTGGAGTTTTCGGGATTTGGCCCGCACCGGGGCGGCCGCAGGGGCTGTCAAGCGCGGGGATCGCGCGGAATGAGGCTTGCGGCGGAGCCCCGCCCGGGAACTTCCTTGCACCCGCCTCCCGATGTCCTCCCCGACCCCTCCTCCCCCCCCACCTGGTGTGGGCGCGTTTGTCTGGAACGAATTCAACACGCACGACCGGCCGGGGGCCGCACGGTTTTACCAGGACCTTTTCGGCTGGAAGATGGACCACTATGCGCAGGGCGGCCTGGAGTCCTCCTTGTTCCGCGTCGGGGACCGGCAGGTGGCCGGTTTGGTCGACAACCCGGATCCCCACGGCAAGCCGTTCTGGCTGTCCTATGTGCGGGTCGAGGACCTCGACGCGACCTGCGCGCGGGTGCACGCCCTCGGCGCGAAGGTGGTGCTGCCCATCACCGTGGTGCCGAATGTGGGCCGGATCGCCGTGCTCGAGGATCCGCAGGGCGCATACCTGGGCCTGTTCCAGCCTTGAAGCCGACCGAGCCCGCGTCCGCGCCGCCAAGCCCGCGCCCCTGGCCCCGGGGCCCGCGCAGTGGCCTGCTGGGCGGCCACGTGGGGGAGTTCGCCGCCGATCCGCTCACGTTTCTCGACCGCTGCGCCCGCGAGCACGGGGATTTCGTGCCGCTGCGCTTCCTGCACCGGAAGGCCGTCCTGCTCAATGACCACGACGCGATCGAGGCCGTGCTGCTGACCCAGAGCCGCCGGTTCCGCAAGGTGCCCGGCGGCGGAAAATCCTTCGTCGACCGCGTCTTCGGCCAAGGCCTGCTCACCAGCGAGGGACCGTTCTGGGTGCGCCAGCGGCGGCTGATGCAGCCCACCTTCCACCGGCAGCGCGTCTCCGCCTACGCCCCCGTGATCGTCGATTACGCCCGGGAACTGATGGCCGGCTGGCGAGACGGCGAGACCCGGGAGATGCACGGCGACCTGTCCGGCCTCGCGGCCCGCGTCCTCATCCGGGCCCTCTTCGGCACCGCGGTACCCCCGGAGATCGGCGCCTTCGAGCGGCTCTCCCTAGAGTCGATGCGCGAGATGCGCGCCCGCCGCGGGCTCCTCGGCTTCCTCCGCGGCCTCTGGCCCGGCGATTTCTCCCGCCGCTTCCACGCGATGATGGACGGCCTCGACGGCTTCATCGCCACCCAGACCGCCGCCCACCGTGCCGGCCAGGGCGACCCCGGCGACATCCTGTCGATGCTCCTCGACGCCCGGGACGACCAGGGCCGCGGGATGACGGACGCCGAGCTGCGGGATGAGCTGATGACGCTCATCGCGGCCGGCTTGGACACGACCGTGCTGGCCATGACCTGGAGCTGCCACCTCCTCGCGCGGCACCCCGCGGCGGCCGCCACGCTGGCGCGGGAACTGGACTCCGTGCTCGGCGCGCGACCACCCACCCTCGCGGATCTCGAGGCCCTCCGTTACACTCAGGCCGTCCTGCGCGAGGCGATGCGGCTCTACCCCCCGGCGTGGATCGTGACCCGGGAGGCCCTCGAAGACGTCGACCTCGGCGGCTACCGGATCCCGCGGGGCACGATGGTGCTGATGAGCCAGTGGCTGAAGCACCGCGACGGGCGCGTGTTCCCGGACCCCCTCGCGTTCCGACCAGAGCGGTGGCTGGGGGAAACGGCGTTGCCCAAGTTCGCCTATTTCCCCTTCGGCGGCGGCCCGCGCATCTGCATCGGCAGCGGCCTCGCGCTGATGGAGGCCCCGCTGGGTCTGGCAACCCTCGCGCAACAGTACGGGTTCGAACCTGTTTCAACCGCGCCCGTGGTGCCGTGGGCCTCGATCACCCTGCACCCCGAGGGCGGCATGCCCCTGCGACTGCGCCGCCGGGAGCCCGGGCGCTGACGGGTGCACGAGCCTCGGCTTTCGCCTCAACCCTGGCCACCCCGCAGCACGACCACGTGGTCGGTGCCGTGCGCCTCGAACTCGCGCCAGTAAGTCTCCTCTATTAGGTGCAGGCGCTCCTCCTGCGCCTCCGTGAACGGCTCGGGCTCTCCACCCGCCGGCCGGCCCAGCTCCGCCTGCAGGTCCCGCTCCGCCAGCCGCAACGCCAGCTCGCTCCAGAACACGTCCGCCGTGAAGTCGGAAAGCACCTTCTCCGTCGGGCCCGCCGTGAGCTTCTCCGCCGGGTAATGCTGCCCGTTCACATCGGTCTCCACGAGGTCCGCGCAGCCAAAGGTCTCCGCCAGCCCGAACACCTTCTCGGCGACGTCCGCGTACCGCGCCGGCATCGTGCCGGGATCGTCGGGCCGCGCCCCCGCCACCCACAGCCCCAGATGGGCCAGCTCCAGCAGGCGGGCGTACTCCTTGGGGGTGAACGAGACCTTCATCGGCCAAGCAGGAAGCCTCCCGCGGCCCCGCGCAAGGGTTTCCCGGGCGTTGACCACCCCGCCCTGATCGCGTGGGCTCCGCCCACCCCAGATCCCCGATGAGCGCCCCGTCCCCCACCCCGCCCGGCCGGCTGCAGTCGCTCGACGCGCTGCGCGGCTTCGATATGTTCTGGATCCTCGGCGCCGACGCCCTGATGCAGGCGCTCTCCGAGGTCAGCGGCTCCGGCCCCGCCCGCTTCCTCGCCGGGCAACTCACCCACCGCGACTGGGCGGGCTGCACGTTTTACGACGTCATCTTCCCGCTGTTTGTTTTCATTTCCGGGGTCTCGCTCGTCTATTCCCTCAGCCGGCAGATCGCGGAACGCGGCCGCGCGGTCGCAGCGCGCCACGTGGTGATCCGGGGGCTCCTGCTCTTCACCATCGGCATCCTGTACAACGGCGGCTTCACCAATCCCTGGCCCGACCTGCGCCTGCTCGGGGTGCTCCAGCGGATCGCCCTCGCCTACACCGCCGCCGGGCTGCTGTTCTGT